>NZ_JBFPER010000002.1:0-50623 GCF_040838325.1 Leuconostoc aquikimchii | reverse complement strand
CAAAAAAAATATTGCCGGCAAATGAGTTTCAAATCGAGAGTGCAGGGATTGAAACTCATGGGTTAAATCTAAATGCTGTTAAAGTTATGGCTGAAGATGGAGTAGATATTAGTAGCCACTACTCTAAATTAATTGATCTAAATTATTTGAACACTTCAGATTTAGTTATTACTTTATGTGGTGATGCCAAGGATAAATGTCCTATGCTTCCCCCTCAAACCAAGAGTTTACACTGGCCTTTATCTGACCCAGCGCAAGCCACAGGAACTTTAGAAGAACAACTACAAGAATTCCGTAAGGTTCGTGACGAAATTAAAAAATTAGTTACAAGTTTGAATAACTACGTTCATTAATAAAAAAACGCCATATAGTGCCGCAGTAAAACAGTCCAATTAATTTATTGACTTCTAAGGAAAATACCAGGGCTTTGGTTATGAGCTAGATATGTGACTAGGCACTCACTAAAATGCCCTTCCATTCAGGGTCTATAATTATAGGATGACTCCTAAATCTAAAAAGACAAGGCCCATTAATTTATTAACTAATAATATTGAATTTCAATTTCATAGGAAAACTGGTAAACTATTCAACACAATAGTTGAAAAGGTGGAAAGAAAATGTTTGAACAAGCAGTTAACTACAAAAATGGACTATATAAAGAACTATCTAAAATTGGTAAGGGGCTAAGCAGTGATCGACGATTAGAAATTCTTGATCTTTTAACTCAAGCACCCAAATCAGTTGAAACTATTGCCAACGGGGTCGGAATAAGTGTAGCTAACGCCTCACGCCATCTACAAATATTGAAGGACAGTCATCTGGTTAAAACAAAACGAAAAGGCAATCATATTATTTATAGCCTTAGTTCTCCCAAAATTAGTGATTTTGTGCACCTATTAACCGATATTGGCAACAGTGAACTTTCAGATATGAAAACAATTCAGGATAAATCAGACGCTCAAGATAACGTTAAAACCATTTCCTTAAAGCAAGCTCAAGAAGAATACAAAAATAGCTTTGTCCTTGATGTACGACCTTCTGATGAATATGCAGCAGGCCACATACAATCGGCAATTAATGTCCCATTGGAAACATTAAAAGAATCAATGCCCAAATTACCTAAAGATCAAAAAATTATTGTTTATTGCCGTGGAAGACTATGTGCTAATTCCAACATTGCCACACAGATCTTAAATAGAAATGGTTTTGACGCAGTTAGTTTAAATTCAAGTTACTATGATTGGAATAAAATAACAGAATAAACAGTTTAAGCACGATTTAGTCATTTATTGATTAAATCGTGCTTTTATATTGACTTACAAAAAGTATGTGATATTATTAAACTATTCAAGCAAACAATTGAATAATTGAAAGGCGGTGACATAACTTGTCTACTATTGATAAAACGCTAACCTTAATTAATTTTGAGAATAATTGGTGCGCCCAGTGTTACACGCAGCGACCAATAATAAATAAGATTAGCCATGACTTTAATTCATATTTAAACGTTCGGGTAGTGAATTCAGATGCTCACCCAGAACCAGCAAAAAAATACAATGTTTATTCCGCACCCAGTACTATTTTGCTGCGTGATGGAAAAATCGTTGAAAAAATTACCCGTTTTATTGATCAATCACAATTAACAACTTTAATTAAATATTACCTATAAAGGAGCGACTCTTATGGTTAAGAACTTAACTGACAAAGACTTTGTGAAAGAAACTAGTACCGGTGTTACATTAACTGATTTTTGGGCTACTTGGTGTCCTCCATGTCGAATGCAAGGACCGATTATTGAACAACTTGATAAAGAAATTGGCGATAAAGTCAAAATTACTAAAATAGACGTAGATGCAAATCAAAAAACACCAATAGCATTTGGAATTATGTCTATTCCAACCTTAATTATCAAAAAAGATGGCCAAGTAGTTGATAAGCTGGTTGGCCTCCACAGTAAGGACCAACTTAAAACCGTTCTTGCTCAATATACTAATTAGGTTAAGAGGGGAGAAGCTGAATGGAACAACTATCAGTAATGAATAAAAAAGAATTTGATAAAAAACTGAAGAATGGAAAATATATTTTAGTTTTTATGGCTTCTTGGTGCCCTGATTGTAGCTTTATCAAGCCTCATCTACCAGAGATTGAACAAGAATTCAAAGATTACACTTTCATCAGTGTCGATCGTGATGAGAATACCGAATTGGCTCAAGAACTAAATATCTTTGGTATTCCAAGCTTCGTTATTTTTAGAGATGGGCAAGAAATCGGAAGACTTGTCAATAAAGATCGGAAGACTAAAGAAGAAGTCGAAAATTTCATTACCAACACTATTAACTAATGAAGAAGTTTTTTACTATTCTTGGCGGTATGGGGACGTTAGCAACTGAAAGTTATGTCCGACTCCTTAATAAGAAAACTGAAACCCATAAAGACCAAGACTATTTAGATTATATAGTGGGTAACCATTATTGATGCACAAGAAGTCATTGTTAATCGTTCATTGGATAAGGGATTAGCGTTACGTGACGACTAATAAGTAGATTGGAGTGAAATTTAATGAGGAAATATGATGTAGTAGTGATTGGGGCCGGTCCTGGTGGAATGACCGCTGCCTTATATGCAGCACGAGCTAATTTAAATGTAGCAATGCTTGATCGCGGTATTTATGGTGGACAAATGAACAACACCGATGACATTGAAAACTACCCTGGTTTTACAACAATTAAGGGGCCTGAACTTGGTGAGAAAATGTATCAAGGAACCGTTAAGGCCGGAGTAAATTTTGTATACGGTGATGTCCAAAACGTTACCGTTGATGATCAACAAATGAAGCATATTCAAACCGATAGTGACGAGTTAGTAGCAAGCGCAGTAATTATTGCAACAGGATCTAATAATCGAAAATTAGGTGTACCAGGTGAAGAAAATTTCTCCGGAAAAGGGGTTTCTTACTGTGCAGTATGTGATGGTTCTTTCTTTAAAGGAAAGAACGTGACTGTAGTTGGCGGTGGTGATTCAGCAATTTCTGAAGGATTGTACTTAGCTAATGTCACTGATGGAGTTAATGTCATTCATCGTCGCGATCAGTTACGGGCACAAAAGGTATTACAAAATCGTGCTTTTGATAACGATAAGATAGATTTCACTTGGAATACTAGTGTGACAGAGATTTTAGGTGATGAAAATCATGTTACTGGAGTAAAAATTCATAACAATCAGGTCGGTGATGATACAACTCTAGACACTGATGGAGTTTTCGTTTACGTCGGTAACTTTCCAAACAGCCAAATTTTCAATAATTTAAATATTACCGATCAAGCTGGTTGGATTATAACTAACGATCAAATGGAAACAACAATTCCTGGAATCTATGCAATTGGTGATGTCCGGCAAAAGCAACTGCGGCAAATTACAACTGCGGTTGGCGATGGTGGTATTGCTGGGCAAAACGCCTTTGAATATTTCGAAGCCATAAAGCATCGGCAAACGGTTAAAGATTAAAGAGAGGAAAATTACTTTATGGAAATCAAATATTGGTCAGACATTGCTTGCCCCTTTTGTTATATCGGTTCTAACCGAATGAAACGAGCAATGAAGGAAATTGGTATTTATGACACAACTGAATTAGAGTTCAAATCATTCGAGCTTAACCCTGCAACACCAAAGGAAACCGATGAAGGATACATTAATCACTTCACTCAGGGAAATAAGGCAATGGAGCCACAGGCCAAAAAGCAAATGGCTTACATCGAACAAATGGCGCATAACGATGGTCTACCAATGGATCTTGACAGTGTAGTACCTACAAATACTATGGATGCGCACCGGATTATTAAATTCGCAGAAGCTAAAAATGATCCTGATTTGACTGAACGAGTAATTAGACGCTTCTACCAAGTTTACTTTAGTGATGGTCAATCGATTTCTGACCATGATGTGCTATTAAATGCGGCAATGGAAGCTGGGCTTGCTAAAGACGAAGTAGAAAAAGTGCTTAATTCTAACCAATATCATCAAGCTGTGGTCAATGACGAGGCAGAGGCTCAACAATCCGGTATTCATGCTGCACCTTTTTTTGTAATCAATAATAAGTATGCAATTAGTGGTGCTCAACCATATGAAGTCTTTGTTAAAGCCTTAAAGGGCGTTCAAGCAGAAGAAAATTAGGAGGAATTTACGATGACCGAAGATAAGCCACAATTTAATACAATATTTGGCGATAATAATGATGCTGCTGTATGTGGGCCAGACGGTTGTAATATCGCTGAACATCAAAAGCAAACTGAGGATAAGAAGAAAACAAAATAAATGGAGGAAAGCTATAAATGAAGTTTGACTACGTTGTTATTGGCAGTGGGCCATCAGTTTATCGTTTCCTATTGGGAATGCAGAATAGCGGAAAGAAAATCGCGGTTGTTGAAAAGAATCGGTTTGGCGGAATTTGCCCTAACGAAGGCTGCGAACCCAAGATTTTCTTAGAAGGAGCAGCACGAGCAACCTTAACTTCAATGCGTTTGCAAGGTAAGGGAATTACTCAACCAGCTAAGCTTGACTGGAAAGAACTTATTCAGCAAAAGAATAAGGCTATGGCGTCATTCCTAAATAATATGCAAAGTATGTATGAAGGCCTGGGTGCGACTACCATCAAGGGTGAAGCATCATTTGTTGATCAACATACCATTGAAGTTAATAATAAAAAAATCACTGCTGATAATTTTGTAATCGCAACCGGAAAAAAGCCGCATCCTCTTAACATTCCTGGCCACGAGTACCTACTTACTAGTACTAACCTTTTTGAACTCGAAGATACTCCAAAGAACGTCGCAATTATCGGAAGTGGTTACGTTGGTATGGAATTTGCTACATTGTTGTCTGCTGCCGGGGTTAAAGTAACAGTTATTGTCCGATCCGGCCAACCACTAGAGGGATTTTACAGCCAACACGTTCATCAGTTAGTTGATGAAATGAAAAACTCACTTGGTATTAATTTTATATTTAACACAAATGTTACAGCTGTTACCGAAGCACAAACTGGCTATGAGGTTCAATCAGCTAACGGCAACCTTGGCACTTTTGATAAAGTTATTAATGCCAGTGGTAGAGTTCCTGAAATTAATGCATTGAAACTTGATAATGCTGGTGTAGAGTACAGCAACCGCGGAATTAAAGTTGATAAATATTTGACCACATCAGCAAATAACATTTACGCAATGGGCGATATTGTTGATAAAACCGCACCAGCATTAACCTCTACGGCACAGTTTGAAGCAGACTACTTAAGTGCCTTACTTACTAATAAAACAACTGAACCTCTTAGGTACCCAGTAATTGGAACCGTTACGTTCACATTCCCCCAACTCGCTCAAGCTGGAATTAGTATTGATAAAGCAAAGGAAGACAGTAATTATTCAATTAAAGATATTGATATTACTCAAGGTGACTTTCTTTATGCTGGAACAGATGATCACGCACGATTATCATTAGTCTTTGACAAGCAAAATCATCTCGTGGGCGCTGCTGAAATTAGCCAAACAGCAGTAGATGATATCAATTCACTAATTCCTGTTATGGCAATTGATGTTGATCCAGAGGTTTGGAAAGAAAAGATGCTAATGGCTTTCCCTGGTTTAGCATATAAAATTAGAACATTAATTTAACAACAAGAGGGTCTATTTGTGATTAATGACTCCTCGAAAAGACTATTAAAACAGCCCCCATTATCTGACTAGTAGATAATGGGGGCTGTTTTTTTGTTCGGCGGTATAATAGCGCCTAAAAAAAGAGGTCGATGATCACATGCCCAATCACATATTTATCAGCCGAGAGTCAGGGAATGATAACATTTCAATATTCTATGACGAACCATCATTTGTGGTCATTGCGAATAAAGACGATTTAGCTAGCATTCAGTTGATTGATGAGTCTAAAAAACCTGGCATCTATATATTGTTGGGTGATGATAAACGATATATTGGTCAAGCATCAAATGCTATTTTTAGTAGACTGCAGCAACTGCTTAATAAACTAGCGCTGGTGGGCGTGTTGTTGACTTGACTGGGGCCGATAAGCGGCAACTAAACCTGTCACAGCGTCCAAAGTCATAATCAGACCCATTCATAATCAGACCCATTAACCACATCGCTGCCATATTGTGCATGGTACCAATTAGAATCAGCAGCACCACATTTAACGCCAGCATGAGCCAGCCCATTGTTTTCGACATTTGTTGCATGAAAATCCTCCTCAAGTGTATGGATAAGACCTATACCATTTTTCGATACTACTTTAGGTTAATTCTAAATTATGTTTATGGCAACCCTAAAAAGTGTTAAAATTCTTGTCAGAAGGAGAAATCACGATGAAAACCTATACGAACTATTTCTTTGATGAGCCAGCGTTTGATCTCCACGATGGCGGGTACGTGCCGCTTGAGGTCAGTGATGCGCCTGAGAAGCCCTTAAATGTGCCGCCGTTGTTGAAACCGGATAAAGAGACGGCGACCGACGTTTATTACACGGTGACAGCAGAGGCTGGGGAAACGCAACTGTTACCTGGGGCGAAGACCAAGACGTGGGGCTATAATACCAGTCTGTTAGGTCAGACGATTGTGTATCGCCGTGGTCAGCATACGCATGTGACACTGAAAAACACCCTGCCTGAGTTGACCACTTTTCATTGGCATGGGGCTAATGTCAGTGGCCCTTATGTTGATGGCGGATGCCATGCGCCGGTTTATCCGGGTGAAAGTAAGCATATCGACTTCACATTGGAACAACCGGCGACGACTTTGTGGCTGCACGCGCATCCGTGCCCATCCACAGCCGAGCAGGTTTGGCATGGTTTGGCTGCCATGGTGATTGTCAAAGACGACCATGAAGCCAGCCTGCCATTGCCAAGGAACTATGGCGTTGACGATATTCCGGTCATTTTGCAAGACCGGCGTTTTCATGAGAACAACCAGTGGGACTACCGGGCTGATTATGATCCTGACGGTGTTGCTGGGCCAACTGCAATGATTAACGGTACAATCAATCCCTATTTTGATGTCACCACGCAAAAGGTCCGGTTGCGTTTTCTGGATGGTGCTAATCGCCGTGAATGGCGGTTGCATTTTTCCGATGACCTGCCATTTACGCAAATTGGCGGGGATGGCTCACTATTACCGGAGCCGGTCAAATTTACCCATTTGATGCTGACTTGTGCTGAGCGTGCCGAAGTGATCGTTGATTTTGGCCAATACCATGAAGGCGACGAGGTCACCTTATATACGGATGATGTGCCATTGCTGAAGTTCCGCATTCATGCGTTCAAACCGGATCAGACTACCTTGCCTGATAAGTTGTTCGATGTGAAGGCACCAGTGGTTGACCCGGCTTTGCCAGTTCGCCACGTTGTGATGCAGGGGATGGACGAAGGTGTTGCGATTGATGGTAAAAAGTTTGCCATGCAGCGGATTGATGCCACGCAACCAATTGGCAAAGCCCAGTACTGGGATGTTACCAATAGCAATGATGCGCCTGGAATGGTTCATCCATTCCATGTGCATGGAACCCAATTCTTAGTCTTGTCGCGGAATGGGCATGCGCCGTATCCAAATGAACATGGTTTCAAAGATACCGTTGGCGTGAATCCTGGTGAAACGGTTCGGCTGCTGGTTCGCTTTGATTTGCCAGGGGTTTATATGTATCACTGCCATATCATTGAGCACGAAGATGGCGGCATGATGGCACAGATTGAAACATTCGATCCAGCCAAGCCAAAGCAAGAATATAAATTGATGGATATGGATACGTTAATGATGGCCTTGGCTAAAGAACGTGGCGTCAAACCATCTGAGATTTGGATGGGCGGTATGCAGTCTTATGAAAAAATGGGAATGAAAATGTAAACGTCCCACAATACTAATATAGAAAAAGATGATTTTAATATGAACTCTCCAACGATCAAACATCGCGGGGCTTTGCTCAGAAGTCAATAAATTGGACTATTTTTATTCAGTTACTTAGGCAACATTTGAGATACGATTGCGATTATAAAAATTGATATACCAACCAGTGGCTGCTTGGACTTCAGTTAATGTTTGGTATGCCTTCAGATACACCTCTTCACGCTTCAATATTGAACGAAACGCTTCCATACGGCCATTATCGTACGGATGGCCTTTGAGTGAATATGAATGTTTCAAGCCATAATTTTGACATTTAATATTAAATTCAGCACTCGTGTATTGCGCCCCCATATCTGAATGAATAATTAATGGCTTTCGATGCTTATCTAACGCCATCTGTAAGGCACTTGTGGCTAGCTCGGCTGTCATTGTATCGCCAATTTTATAGCCCAATACTTTTATCTTCTCAGGATCCAAAACGGTCGCTAAATAGACCCATCTGTGATTAGTCAACTGAATATAAGTGATATTTGTCTGCCAAACACCGCTCAAATGCTCTTATACTTAATGTTATTTTCCTATTGTGCGCCGTAATAATCTTAATTTACATGATGATCGAAAACAAGCTCACCTCAGATAATTCCTTTTATATCATTCTGACAATCCTGGTTGTAATCCATACCAGTTTTGATTTATTAAAATGGTTACCAAAAAAACGCATGTAGTTGGTTTACAGGGTATAGGGGTAATCATTTGGGATTTAAATTAATACGCTGGAAAATTATATTAGCATTCAAAATCAGTTGAGATAGATACAGATACTATCTCAACTGATTTTTTTATGTGGTTAAGCTGACATCAGCTTGCCCCACGCGGGTAGCGTTCTGCATGACATGCTCCCGCTGAAGGTGATCTTGCAATGATAAATTGCCCCGTCACGGCGTGACCCGCCGGAGGTTTTACAAGCCGGATAAGTGGCGCTGTAAAATAGCAGTTTCCCCAGCAGGAAGGGGAAACGCTACTGTCAGCGCTTGTCGATGACTCGCCTCGCAGAGCCTGTCCAAAATAGAATTTTGGTATAACAGGCTATACCAGATTTTTAACGGTGTTATACTGGTCTCGGAAAACCTTTTTTGAGGAGGCATTTTTTATGGCGCATTTAAAGAAAAATACCCGTGGTGCAGTGCCCGGTTTAGCTGTTCATTTTGAACGTAAAACTGACCATCACAGCAACAAAGAGATTGATGTGGCGAAAACATACCTCAATCAAGATCTCATGACGGATGGTTCAGATATGCTGTCCCGCTTCAATGAGCGGTTAAATGCCGTTTATTGCATGAAAAGAGACGATGTGAAAGCATTAGCGACTTGGATAGTCACTTTACCTGAAGAGTTATCAGAATCGTCCTATGAGCAACAGAGCGCCTTTTTTGAAGCCACCAAACAATTTCTAGACAATCGCTATGGGAAAGAAAATGCCATGGCCGCTGTCGTTCATTATGATGAGACAACACCCCATTTGCACTATGCCTTTGTGCCAGTGGTTTTTGATGCAAAAAAAGAGCGTTATAAAGTTTCTGCTAAAGAAGTCCTCACACGGCATGACTTACAAACTTTCCATGATGATTTAGATCAGGATTTAAAAAAGGTGCTACCCTTTTATGAGAAAGGCGTTCTGAATAACAAAACCTTACCGTTTGAGAATGTCGCTGAAATTAAAAAGTACAATGATCAATTTAAAGCGTTAAAAGAGGAATTAGCTAATGTCGAGGAAAATATCAGTGCTAAAAAAGCCTTACTCAAAGTTACGAATCAAGCTCTAACTGAAGTTGAATTAGCTGAAAAACAAATTGATGACTTTAAACAGGCGTTATCTAAAAATTTATTTGGTAAGACCGTCATTAAACCCGATGATTTAGATCTATTTAAAAGCGTTTTAGCCAATATGAAAAAAGCCACCCTGCAAAGCCAACGTGATGCAGCAGATAGCAAACAAGACTTATTAAAAAGCAAAGCCCAATTAGCAGAGTTGCAAGCTGACTATCAACAGCTGAAAGATAGGCATCAAGCACTTCAGCAGCGAGTGAGAGAAAAGCAACAGATGGACTATGCGATGCGGGATATGCTTAAAAATGATTATGGCGTCGAAAAGATACCCCATAGTGATGTAGAGGCCCGGTATGTCCTTTATAAGCTGGATCATGAAGAACTCACTAAAAGTAAAAAAGAGGCAACGTCCTGGTTAGCTACGCTAAAGACTGCGCGAGAGAATCCAGATAGCAAAATCCTCTCTACAAGATTAGAGCGAGGGATTGAACAAGTTAAAGCATTAATTAATCGGATTATCGAATTAACACGGGATCTATTTAAAGGGCCAAGTCTATAGATTTAAAACGCTTTATTAGCCGTTTTAAGCGTTTTTAACGATTTGATTAATAAATACTCAACAAAGATGTTAAACGCGCTCTATGAGCTTAATAAGTGGTGATAATGTTAAATCGTTATTGAGACGTCAGTTGAAAGATACAATCATCAAAAAAGAGAACATCGCAGCTATTCAATTTTGTTGCCAATGTTCTCTTTTTGTTTTTTTAGGGGGTTAATAAAAAGGCGAAGCCTATTATAAGTTTATCTTTTATATTTTAATCTTTTGTTCTTTTGCGCGGTTATAAAGTCAGTATTATCAAGGGTTTACAAGATTATGTACCCACAAAATACTATGTATACACCCACAAAATACTATGTATACACCCACAAAACACTATGTATACACCCACTTTTAATTTAAATAAGTGGGTGTGTAGGATATAATAAAAAGCATAAAGAAAATCCTGTCTAGAAGTTTTTCTTTATACTTTTTCAGTAACACGCACAAAGGAGCGTATTTATATGTCTATTCTACCAGAAAATAACGTAAGGCAGGTGCAGAGCTTGAATGAACTGTCCAAACGAAAAGTGGTTGAACATAATAGTTTAATCACTTCGATTGCCAAAATGGATAAAACGCCACTAAAAATGTTTGAATTGGCAGTTTCTTTAATTGACACTGAAAATCCACCTAAGGATCATACGGTGTATTTATCAAAGCGAGAGTTATTTGCTTTTTTTAAGGTCAATGATAGCAACAAACATAGTCGTTTTAAAGAAGCCGTTGAAAAAATGCAGAAACAAGCTTTTTTTCAGATTAAAAAAGAACAAGATAAAGGCTTTAAATTTATTAGTATTGTACCAATCCCTTATGTTGAATGGACGGATTATAACGATGAAGTAAAAATTGAATTTCATCGTGAAATCATGCCTTACTTAATAAATCTTAAAAATAATTTTACACAACATGCATTGTCAGATATTGCAGAATTGAATAGTAAATATGCCGTTATTTTGTATCGTTGGTTATCGATGAATTACAATCAATACGAGCATTACAGCGTTAAAGGTGGACGGAGAGAGGAACAGGTTGAAAGTTACCGTAATCCTGAAATAAGTATGCGAGATTTACGTCAAATGACAGATACAATTGATGAATATAAACGATTTGATCATTTTGAAAAAAGAGTACTGAATGAACCATTGTCAGAAATTACTAGACACACAACGTTCAATGTAACTTACGAAAAGCTCAAAAAAGGGCGGAGTATTGATAGTATTGTCTTTCATATCACTAAAAAGCAGGTAGCAGATGATAGCAGTTACAAGTTAGATGATCAAGCTTATATTGACGGTAAGATAAGGCAAGAAGAAAGCGAAAAAGACCTTGTATATGAAGCTATGAAAAGTCCATATACAAAGTTGCTGATGGAGCATTTCTTATTGTCATACATTGATTTGACGGATACGGCTATTTTGTCAGGGCTACAGAAAAATGTTTATCCACTCTATGATGAATTAAAAGACTTACGTGGCCTAAATGGTGTTAAAGAGCATTTGGCATATATCAGAGATAAGCAAGATGATTATTCCAAAAAGAACATTGCTAAGTACCTTAAAAAATCGATTGAACAGTATCTACCAGTCGTTAAAAGGCAGGATATAGGTCATGAGTGAAAATTTAAAAACAATTCGAGAACTCGCTGAGGAGTTAGGTGTCAGCAAGACTGCAATTAATAAAAAAGTATCAGATAAAGAACGAAAACAATGGTTTTCGAAAAACGGAAACCGGTTTTTGATTAACGAAAACGGACAAAAGGCTATAAAATCAATGTTTTTAGATGGTTACGAAAACCAGAAACCAGAAACCGAAAACTCCGAACGACAACAAGAATCAAAAACCGAAAACTTACGTAATGATGACAATATAAATTATGTACGCGATATTATTAATTATCAAAATGCACAGATAGAAGATTTAAAAGAAACTAAAGCTCAACAATTTAAACAATTAAATCAGATGCAAAATCTCCTAGATCAGCAACAACGGTTAGCGTTACAAGACAAAAAACTGCTGGAAGAATACAAAGCTGAAATTAAAGACTTAAAAGCTTTAACAACCCAGACACAATCATCAACGGATGAACAGGGGTCTGTGAATGAGCAAAGTGATGTAGAAGAACCGAATCATCCAGAGACAGCTAAGTCTAAAAAATGGTGGCGTTTTGGTAAATAACTATTAATTGCTCTTATGATGAGATTCCGTACTAGTTTTTCTAGTTTGGTAAAATATCATCATAGGAGCATTTTTATTTATGGTTACATGTTATGAAGAGGACTTTAAAAAGTCCATCGTCGAGATGGTTAAAGCGGGACGTCAGACCGATGAATTAGCCAAAGAATAAGGCCCTTCAACCGATTCAATTCGGAACTGGGTTAAAAATTACTCGCCCGTTGAGATCAACGGTGAATCTATCTCAGCGGATGAGTTGAAAAAATTGCGCAAAGAACGCGCAATTTTAAAAGAGGAAAATGAAATTTTAAAACGAGCGGCGGTGTTACTGGCAAAACATTAGTTTTGCGCGGTAGAAGTGTTGTTTTGTGCTCTTATACTAAAAAAATGGACTATTTTTATTCAGTCCGTAAAATGAAAGTATAGGAGTATTTTTATGTCAATTCGTTATTCACAAGATTTTAAAGATTCACTGGTTAAACTTTACCAAGAAGGACGTTCACTTAAATCATTAGCAGAGGAATTTGGACCTTCAAAAGATTCTATTGCGATTTGGGTCAAGCAAGCTACCCCAGTCATGATTCAGGGTCAGTCAAAGACGTTAAAGGATGTCAAGCAATTAGAGAAGCGCCTCGCTATTTTGGAGGAAGAAAACGAAATTTTATCACGCATAGCCTGACAGGCATTGAGCGGCCATCTTCCTAGCCAAAAAATTGATTGTCCAAAAATATCTGAATATATGACGCTCAAATTAGGGCGTGAATTAGGGATTAAATTACGCATGCAAAAACGTTATCGCAAGCCAAAAAATGTGGTGACTGTTAATCAAAAGCCCAATCTGATTAGACACTTGCATGATTTGAGCGGTGTTTGGCAAACAGATATCACTTATATTCAGTTGACTAATCACAGATGGGTCTATTTAGCGACCATTTTGGATCCTGAGAAGAGAAAAGTATTGGGCTATAAAATTGGCGATACAATGACAGCCGAGCTAGCCACAAGTGCCTTACAGATGGCGTTAGATAAGCATCGAAAGCCACTCATTATTCATTCAGATATGGGGTCACAATACACGAGTGCTGAATTTAATATTAAATGTCAAAATTATGGCTTGAAACATTCATATTCACTCAAAGGACATCCATACGATAATGGCCGTATGGAAGCATTTCATTCAATATTGAAGCGTGAAGAGGTTTATTTGAAGGCATACCAAACATTAACTGAAGTCCAAGCAGCCATTGGTTGGACTATCAATTTTTATAATCGCAATCGCATCTCAAATGTTGCCTAAGTAACTGAATAAAAATAGTACAATTTATTGACTTCTGAGCAGTTTCTTATGTGACAAGTAAATCGGTCAAAGGTTTAAAAAGATTGAGGCGTCAGTTCCAATCTTTTTCATGTTAAAATAACGTGTACAGGAGATCTCTATGGTAACAATACAAGATATTGCAAATAAATCCGGATTTGCTATTTCGACGGTTTCGCGCGCGTTGTCTGACTCACCGAAAATTAGTGCTAAAACAAAGGAACGCATAAAAAAAATTGCACAAGATATGGGATATACGCCAAATTTTGCTGCACGGAACTTAACACAAAGTGAAAGCAACACGGTTGGGGTTGTTTTTCAACCACAAGCTGAAGATAGTGCTGAAAATGTTTTCTCAATGCAATTACTATTCGGGATTAATTCTCAACTCGTTGCCCGACAATACTTATTGACCACTGCGACGGGCAACAATTGGTCTGAAGTCTACAATGCCGTTAAAATGATGGTGGAAGCTGGACAAGTTCGCCGTTTTATACTGCTTTACACTGTTGAAAATGATCCAATTTCTGAATTATTACGAGAAAACAACGCCCGGGTTGTTGTCACTGGTGAACCCGAGCAAGCTAATGATGTTTTATATGTTGATAATGATAATCGTCGAGCTGGTGAAGAGGCAACTAGACAGTTAGTTGGCCATTTTAACCTAAAAGCACCGCTTCTTGTTCGCACTTTGGCTGATTGGCGTTATGAGCGAAATCGTGAAATCGGCTTTCATATTGCACAACCAGACGGTCAAGTCTTATCTTTACCACTTGATTTTCAAGCGCAAAAACAGGTATTGGAAAGTTATTTCGAATTGCATCACGAAATTGACGGCATTATTGCTAGTGATGACGAAATCGGTTATCTGGCACGTAATCAAGCACAAGCTCATTTACCCACACATCCAAAATTGCCAACGATAGCTTTTAATCGTTCTGAATATGCACGACTTGGTGGTAAGGATTTCTATTCAGTTGATGTGTTGCCACGTAGTTTGGGCAGTGAAGCGGTTCGATTATTGTTTAACGATCAGCGTTCTGTCCTGGAGCAAACTAAGGCAACCAGCGTGATTGTGCCGTACCGTTTACCTGAATTTTGTGATGAGACGTGGTGAATTAAAATAATATTGCACGAAAGGCGCATGTCTCAAAAATGACACTTAGCCATGTAATTAATCATCCAGATCAAGTGTCACCTGAACTGATGGTGCGAGTACAACATGCAATAAAAAAAAGACCGTTGGCTATCTGCCAAATCAAGTCGTACGGTCATTAGTCAACCAACGCCATTATGTCATTCGTTTCTTACTTTTAGAAGATGTTACAACAGTTGAACCGAATTATTGATTCGATTAGCTATAATTTACAACAAAAAGGTTAGACACTGAAAATTAGCTTAGATATTACGGCAGAGACACAATCTATTGACGTGAATAATCGAGCAGGCATTGAATAAACGACTGAATATATGTGCCGGCAGGGATATCGTGATATTTATTATATTGTTTTATCGTTAGATTAGTATTGAACTTAATGCACAATTTCTAATTGCCGACTACGATTATCCGTGCGAGCGATTAGATTGCACTTGTTGTGCTAAGTGCGGTTCAGCCGAAATTAAACACCCATAAGACAAGCGCTTGCCTTAATTGTTGAAAAAATTGTCGCACAAATTATTTCTTAAATTGAATCAAAAAACGATAGAATTAGGAAATACCAGCATTTCAGCAGCTATAGCTGTTCGATAAACAATAAATTTGCATAATGTTATCGTTAACATTGTGCAAACGCTTCCATTAATTATCCAAATGGTCTATACTATAAAATGTAAGCGGTCACATATATTGGTGTTCAGAACATGTTCCTGATTTCTAAAAAAAACAGTTTCATCACGAATTGTTCATATAAATGGTGCATGATTAAAGCAAATCAGTTATGTTTCAAAAAAATTTTGGAGGAAGTAATGATGGTAGATAAGAAAAAAGGGCAGGGGTTGCCAAACCTGCCGCTAAGCACCATTTGGATGCTGAGTTTTGGATTTTTGGGTGTGCAGATGGCATTCTCATTGCAGAGTTCCCAAATGGGACGTATTTTTCAGACATTGGGTGCTGATCCCACTAAGTTAGGATTTTTCTTTATCCTACCACCGTTGGCAGGGTTGTTTGTTCAACCACTAGTTGGTTATTTCTCAGATCGCACATGGACAAAACGTTTTGGTCGTCGTATGCCTTATTTATTGGTTGGCGCTCTTGTGTCAGTTATCGTAATGTTCTTGTTGCCTAACTCAGGTAGTTTTGGTTTTTCAACTACTGCTGGGTTATGGTTTGGAGCTATCACAATTTTGTTCATGGATTTGAGCTCTAACGTTGCGATGCAGCCCTTCAAGATGGTTGTTGGTGACATGGTTAATGAAAACCAAAAGTCATACGCATACTCAATTCAAAGTTTCTTATCTAATGCAGGATCTGTGTTGGCAACTATTTTCCCATTCTTGCTGACAGTGATTGGTGTTGCTAACACAGCGCCTAAGGGTCAAGTGCCAGCATCTGTAATTATTTCATTCTATGTTGGTGCAATCGTCTTAGTTGTCTTTTCACTGATTGCGGTCTTTAACGTAAAAGAATACGATGATGCCACTTATGAGTTATATCATGGCTATGCTTTGAACACACCAAATGATGGTGAAGGTGGCTTCTTGACTTTGTTAAAGCGCGCGCCAAAAACATTTTGGATGGTTACTTTGACTCAGTTCTTCTGCTGGATGGCATTCCAATATTTGTGGACCTACGGTACTGGTGCTGTGGCAGACAATATTTTCCATGCAACTGATCCAACAACGGCTGGTTACCAAAATGGTGGAAACTGGTTTGGTATCATGTCAGCGGTTTATGCTATTGCAGCCGTTGTGTGGTCGCTAGTATTATCAAAGATTCCAGCGAACAAAAACAAAACAGGTTATGCTTTGTCACTATTTTTGGGGGCAATTGGGTTCACATCAGTCTTCTTTATTCATTCACAGTATTTGTTGATTGGCTCATTTATTCTAATCGGTATTTCATGGGCAGGCATGATGGCATACCCATTCATTATGGTAACCAACGCATTGCCCGGTGATCATATGGGGACTTATCTAGGATTGTTTAACGGTTCAATTTGCTTGCCGCAAATTGTAGCCTCAGTTGCTAGTTTTGCACTATTCCCAGCACTTGGTTCACATTTCCCATCAATGATCTTAGTATCCGGAATCTTAATGTTAATTGGTGCTGTTAGTGTTGGATTTATCAATGAAATTCACAGTAATCCAGTAGATGCACAATAATGGCTAACGCTTCGGCGTTAATATGTGCGACCGGTCGTCGTAGATATTAGCGCTGAAGCTAAGCATTAGAAAAATTGAAGAGGTAGAAATCCTTATGAAACGAATTTTTGAAGTTGATCCTTGGACAGTTACGTCACATGATTTGAATCCCGAAGATAAACGTCTCCAAGAATCTATGACGAGTTTGGGCAACGAATACATGGGCATGCGTGGCATGTTTGAAGAAGTCTATTCCGGTGACACACATCAAGGAATTTACGTTGGTGGTGTTTGGTTCCCAGATAAAACACGTGTCGGTTGGTGGAAAAATGGTTATCCGCTTTACTTTGGAAAAGCTATCAATGCGCTAAACTATGTCAAAGCAGACATTTACGTTGATGGCAATCAAGTTGATCTAGCTAAGAATGATGTGACTGATTTTGAAGTATCATTGGATATGAAAAATGGTGTTTTGAATCGAACGTTTACTGTGTTTGGCGTAACGTTTAAAATCACGCGCTTAGTTTCAGCAGCAGTTAAGGAATTGGCAGATATTCACTATGAGTTGTCATCTGCTGATGGTCAAACGCACACAATTCGTTTTGATGCTAGTATCGACGCCGACGTTGTCAATGAAGATTCAAATTATGATGAAAAGTTTTGGCAAGTTTTGGATGCAGGTAATGACACTGATTCATCATTTATCGCTACGCAAACAATTGAAAATCCGTTTGGTGTGCCACAATTTACAGTTGTTGCCCGTCAGAGCTTTGTTGGCGGTGAAAAGCATGGTGTGAACCGCTCTGAAAAAGAAGTGACTGATAACTTTGACGTTGAAGTACCAGCTAAAAGTTCAGTTAGTTTTGAAAAGCGCGTGATTGTGACAACTTCACGTGATTATGATGGCCTAGCTCAAGTGATTAAAGCAGGTGAAACACTAACTGCGGATCTTGCCGCACAAACATACGACGACATATACACAGCGCATGCACAAGAATGGGCTAATCGTTGGGAAAAAGCTGATGTTCAAATCGAAGGAGATGATGCGGCGCAGCAAGGTATTCGCTTCAACCTATTCCAGTTATTCTCAACTTACTATGGTAATGATCCACGCTTGAATATCGGACCAAAAGGTTTCACTGGCGAGAAGTACGGTGGTGCCACTTATTGGGACACCGAAGCGTTTGCTATTCCTGTTTACCTTGGTGTTGCTGATCCGTCTGTGACCCGTTCATTGCTACAATATCGTTTTGATCAGTTGGATGGTGCATTCCACAATGCCAAAGAACAAGGCTTAAAGGGTGCTTTGTACCCAATGGTGACCTTTGATGGTATCGAGTCACACAACGAGTGGGAAATTACTTTTGAAGAAATTCACCGTAATTCGACAATTGCTTATGCGATTTATAATTATACAAACATCACGGGAGATCACTCATGGCTTGACGGTGATGGCGCACAAGTTTTGTATAATATCGCCCGCTTCTGGGCAGATCGTGTCCACTATTCTGCCCGAAACGATAAGTACATGATTCATGGTGTCACGGGTCCCAACGAGTACGAAAACAATGTTAATAACAATTTCTATACAAATTGGATGGCTAAGTGGGTTTTGCAATACTCACTTGAACACTACGATGAAATTAATGCTGATGAAAAAGCTAAGTTGGCTTTGACAGATGAAGAATTAGCAAAGTGGCAAGAAATTGTTGATAAAATGTATTTGCCAGAGGCTGATGTTGAAACCAAGACGGGTAAAAAGCATATCTTTGTTCAACACGATACATTCTTGGATAAAGATTTGACTCCAATCGCTGATATGCCACAAGATATTCGTCCAATTAACCAAAACTGGTCATGGGATCGCATTTTGCGCTCACCATATATTAAGCAATCTGATACATTACATGCCATGTTCTATTTCCCAGACGCGTTTACAGAAGAAGAAAAGCGTAACAACTTTGAATTCTATGAACCATTGACAGTGCATGAGTCATCATTGTCGCCATCTGTTCACTCAATTTTGGCTGCTGACTTACAAATGGAAGATAAAGCAGTTGAAATGTACGAACGTGCGGCCCGTTTGGACTTAGATAATTATAATAATGATACGTCAGATGGTTTGCATATAACCGCTATGACAGGTTCATGGTTAGCGATTGTGCAAGGATTTGCCGGCATGCGTGTGCGTGATGGTAAACTCCACTTGAAGCCATTCTTGCCAAAGAATTGGACAAAATATGCTTTCCGTTTGGTATTCCGAGGTCATGTTTTGGAAGTGTCAGTGGATGGTCAAGGTGCACATGTTGACTTGATTTCAGGTGAACCATTAGTTATTGACCTATTAGGACAAGATGTCGAATTGACAAAGTAATAAGCCTGATGATGAGCGAGAAATCGCTCATTTGCTGTATAGCAGGAAAGGATATCATGAAAGTAGTAGAGAAGGATTTTGGACAATTACCTGACGGAAAAATCGTGACGGCGTTTACCCTAGAAAATATTAAACACACACAGATTACTGCGATTTCGTACGGAGCAACTTGGCAGTCATTTTCCGTTGAACATGATGGTGTCAAACAAGAATTATTAGTACAATTTAATGATTTAGCCGCGTATTTAGATAATCCATTCCATTTTGGAAACACAATTGGTCGCGTTGGTGGCCGTTTATCAAAAACTGACTATGATATTAATGGGGCACATTTTACATTAACACCAAATGATCATGACAATGTTTTACATTCTGGCATCAATGGCTTTGATGCGGTTAATTGGCACGGTGAAGCAAGAAATTTGGGTACAGCAGCGGAAATTAATTTCACACGTACTTTTGATGATGAATTCGCCGGACAATTAGCTGCCCAAGTAACCTATCGATTGGACGATGAGGATCGTCTAGATATTATATTTAGTGGCGTTTCAACTGAAAATACATTGTTCAACCCAATGACGCACGTCTACTTTAATTTAGTTGGTAAGGATCAAGATATCAGTCAGCATAAATTACAAATTGCGTCACATCAACATCTTGAAGTTGATAATCACGCGATTCCAACCGGTAACGTGCTTGATAATCAAAATACAAAATTTGATTTTGCGCATTTGCACGCCTTGGGACAAGAGCATTATGATGATGCTTGGGTATTAGATCCAAGCCGTCAAGGGGAGGGAGTAGGACTAACTTCACCCGATGAAAGTTTGACCTTGACAGTGGATTCAGATCGCAATGGTGTTGTTGTATTCACTGCCAATCCTGACGATAGCAGTGACATTAAAACAGCGCTTGCTATTGAGATGCAGACTTTACCTGATGCGGTTAATCATGAAGGTTTTGGTGATATTGTTTTGCCAGCAAACGAAACAAAAACTTATACCGTAACTTACCAAATTAAAAAAAATGAGGATAAATAAAAATGACTAAATTTTCAGATATTAAAGGTTTTGCCTTTGATTTAGATGGGGTTATTGCTGATACGGCGCGTTTCCATGGCGAAGCTTGGCATCAAACAGCTGATGAGGTTGGCACAACTTGGACACCAGAATTGGCTGAAGGTTTGAAGGGCATCAGTCGCATGGCTTCCTTGCAAATGATTTTGGATGCTGGGGATCATGCCGATGATTTTTCTCAAGCAGATAAAGAAGCATTAGCAGAAAAGAAAAATCATCATTACCAACAACTCATTTCAACATTGACTGAAGATGATATTTTACCTGGCATGAAAGATTTCATTCAATCAGCTAAGGCGGCCGGCTATACAATGTCGGTGGCATCAGCTTCTAAAAACGCACCAATGATTCTAGATCATTTGGGATTGACCAAGTATTTTGTTGGCATTGTTGATCCCGCCACTTTGACAAAGGGAAAACCTGATCCTGAAATCTTCGTTCGTGCTGCGGAAGTCTTACATTTAAATCCAGAAAATGTTATTGGATTGGAAGATTCAGCTGCTGGTATTGTCTCAATCAATGGCGCAGGTGAGACATCACTAGCCATTGGTAACGCAGATGTTTTGTCAGGAGCGGACTTGAATTTTGAGTCTACTTCAGAAGTGACCTTAGCAAATATTGAAGCTAAAATGCAATAGATAACTAAAAAGAGTGTCAGTACATAAAAACACTGACACTCTTTTGTTGTTTTAATTAACATTTGCCACCGTATTGCCCTGCTTGAGTGTGATATCGGTAAAAGTTACGGTATGCGGTGTTGTATGTGATCAACGAGAGCCGTAATAGCTAATTCATCCATCTGTGTAAATTTTTACTGCACAGGTGCTAAAATAGGACGTGCTAATTGGGTTAATTCTGTCCAATCGATGATCACAATTGATAGATTCTCAGAGACAGAAATGCCAACACCTGCTCCTATGCTATTAGTTTACAGGGCAGAAGAAAATCTGTCCATAATCTTGACATCAGCGCCCTATACTAGAAAACATCAGTACATTCCTTAACTCAGGGTCTATAATTATATAATGACCCCTCAAAAAGACTATTAAAACAACCCTCATTATCTGACTAGTAGATACCGGGGGTTGTTTTTTTATAAAATGATATAATACTCCCTAGATAGGAGAAAACGTATGTCTAGACAAAAACGATCAATCAAGGAAAATAATGATAAATTAAAAGTTCAATTAGAACTCCTCCGTAGTTATACGGAACACTTTGACTCAGGTATGATTCATATGGCTTTGCCAATGGCTACACAGGTTCGTGTATTAATACATCAAACATTATTGACTTCTGAGCACTTTTTCATCCGGCTGTTGTCGGCGCCGATCATTGTGCGATCGGGGGTGGGCATATGAATTCATTGATTAGTTTAGAAAAAGTTAATTATCAAATCGCTGATCAACATATTTTACATGATGTTGATTGGCAGATTCCAGCTGGGGCTCATATTACATTGACGGGACCATCCGGTGGTGGGAAAAGTACGTTATTACGGATCATTGCGGCCATGATTTCTAAAACAAGTGGGACCTTGATTTTTGATGGGCAGCCGATTGAAAGTTATGACCCAATCATGTATCGGCGGCAAGTCTCATATTGTTTCCAACAACCGACGTTATTTGGTGAGACGGTGGCAGATAACTTAGCTTTCCCGTACCAAATTCGTAAGCAAGTCATGGATACGCAACGAGTGGTAACGGCGTTAAATAATGTTGGGCTGTCCGAACGAACCCTGCATCAGCCGATTATCGAGCTTTCCGGTGGTGAACGGCAGCGGGTCGCGCTGATTCGCAACATCTTATTCTTACCAAAAGTGTTGTTATTAGATGAGGTGACAGCTGGTTTGGATGAAAATAATAAGCAAATCGTGCACGCCTGGTTACGACAGTTAAATGAGCAGGATCACGTGACAACGATCTTGATTACTCATGATGCGACAGAGATTGCTGCGGCAGATCAGTTAGCGAAAGTGGTTGCTGGCAGATTGGAGGTACACGCATGAATTTAGCAGTTAATAATACGTCGCTATTTTTGGCGGCAATGTTAGTGCTCGTCGCGTTAGGAATTAGTTTGTGGCAGAAACTTGGCTTAGATAGGGACATCGTCATTGGTGTCGTGCGGGCTGTTGTACAACTATTTATCGTGGGTTACTTGCTAAAGTATATTTTCCGAGTCAACAATTTGTGGCTAACGCTGGCGATGATAGGCTTCATTATCTTCAATGCGGCTTGGAATGCGAAAAAACGGGGGCCGGGGATTGACCATGCATTAGCCATTTCGTTATTAGCCATTTTTGTTAGTACGGGGGTAACACTCGGCGTCCTCGTGCTATCTGGTGCGATTAAGTTTGTGCCATCGCAAATGATTCCCATTTCTGGTATGATTGCGTCGAATTCAATGGTCGCAATTGGGCTGGCTTATCGCAGCCTCAATAGTCAGTTTCATGACCAGCGGCAAGGTGTGCTTGAACGGTTGGCGTTAGGGGCTGGTCTACTTGATGCTTCGATTGCCATCGTGCGTGAGGCGATTCGTACGGGGATGTCACCAACCATTGATTCGGCAAAGACTGTGGGTCTAGTCAGTCTGCCAGGGATGATGTCCGGTTTGATCTTTGCAGGGGTCGATCCAGTACGGGCCATTAGGTATCAAATTATGGTCACGTTCATGCTCTTATCAGCGACTAGTTTGGGGTCAATCATTGCGTGCTATTTAGCTTACCGTAATTTCTATAATGAACAAAAACAGTTGAAGTAATGACTCCTGATTGCAGTCCCGCGGGGAGTCCTTTATGATGGAAACTGATCTTTTTTGTCCGAACAGCGTTCGGATTAATTTTACAATCTACCACTACGATAAAAATAATTGGTCATTCATTGACAAAAGTGAACCAATTATAGGCAAGGACTGTTCTATTATTGAGGTTAAATAGATATGCAACAAATCGTACTCCCAATCAAAGACTCTAACGTCTTAAAAATGGTGCAAGACACCTTACTAGATAGTTTTCGGGCAGGTCGCCGTAACTACACCATCTTTCAAGTTGGCAAAGCCACCCTGCTGCGGGTGAGTGATGTGATGACGTTAAAGAAATCCGATGTCTATAATCCAGATGGCTCTGTTAAACACACGGCCTTTATTCATGATAAAAAGACCGGTAAAGCAAATACACTATATTTAAAGCCCGTGCAACAAGACTTGTTGCAATATCATGATTGGCTAGTCCAACAGAATATCAATTCAGACTGGTTATTTCCCTCAACGGCCCATCCAGACCGTCATATCACTGAGAAGCAGTTTTATAAGGTGATGGCACGCGTTGGTGATCTCTTAGGCATCAACTATCTGGGCACACATACCATGCGTAAAACAGGCGCCTATCGCGTTTATACGCAATCAAACTACAATATTGGTTTAGTCATGCACTTATTGAATCATTCGAGTGAGGCTATGACGCTTACTTATCTGGGGTTAGATCAAGCAAGTCGCGAAACAATGTTAGATCAAATTGATTTTGGGTAATAACGCCAACTAATCTCCCTAAATTAGCACGTATTTGTTCATTTTGACGCCACTATGGAGGTATTTTTAATGACTAGGATTACTAAGGCACAATTAGACAACATCATTACACGTTGCCACCATCCGAGGTAATTGGTGCCCCATTGTCTGAAACTGCAACTAAAGGGTTGCTAGGTAATACTTTTTGAGTCATAATTTTAGACGCTCCAATTTTTGAGTATTTGGTTTGTTTTTCACTAACAAAATATCATAACAAAGAGCTCCTATGGTTTTCACCCAACGGGTGAAAGCGCAAAACCCGCTGAAACGGTATTAACTTGCTGTTTCAGCGGGTTTTTGTTTGTCTTGATGAATAATCCGGGTATTAAGTTCTACACCATCTCACTTTTCTCGACCATAGAGCGTCTTTCTAGATATCCCCGAACAGATTTACTCACCTGTTTGGGGTTTTCTTTACAAAAAAGTGTTTTTTGTCAGCAGGCGTGTTGGTAACCACTAAAAGTAACTCCCTAAGGACACCATTTTCGATGACGTAATATAACATATCGTTTCTTTGTATACATGGTTAGCTATTACAGGTCGACTCAATTAAAGGTGTTCTAAAAATATGATTTAAAATTTTACCCGGATTATTTCTAACGAATCGACAGGCAAGCACCCTGATGCGCTATACTCTGCTGATTTAATGAACGCAGCTAAAGAAGAAGCTAAGCATCGAGGATTGTTTGACTTAAATAATCTATAACTGATTACCATATAACTAAATATCTAAAAAGAAAAACGTCTTGAATATTCAAGGTGTTTTTTTGTCTACAAATAATAATTCAGTAAGATACCAACGCCATAAGCAACAATTGCAGCGACGTACCCGACAGAAAGTGTGCGTAGAATTTCTGTTCTTACTTTCTGCTCTGACAGGTTGGCCTTCACCCAGCCTAGCAACGCCAAAGAGACACCGACGATGACAAAGGCGATTGGAAAGGCGATGTCTTTGTCGTGAATGAGCGCATTTGTAATTAAGTAGGCACCTAGTGGAATTAAACCGAAGACGTTAAACGAAATGAATGTCGCGATACCAGCTGCCAATGCTTTACTTTTTGATTGATTGTTATCCGATGTTGCTGACAGGTAGGCACCGGCCCCCATTGAAAAGCCATCGGCTAATAAGTTTGAGAATCCCAAAATGATGATAACGATGTTTGAAACGTTACCACCGACCGATCCAGCAACGACTGCGAACGTCGTGATAATGCCATCTAAGCCACCGTAGACGATGGCTGAAACGTGTTTTTTCATTTATTTTCTCCAGTTTCTCTCAGTGGTGATAAAACCAATATATAAGAAAAAAGTGACCAATTATCGGTAATTTCACATCGGATTAAAAATGTTTCAAAAACGAAACAAATAAAACCCGGATTATTCATGCACTAAATTTTTAACCACAGCTAAATCAGTAAAATACGATAAAACACCTTGAAACTGCCATTACCTTGGCACAGTTTCAGGGTGTTTTTTCGATTGAGCGTTTTTTGAGAAAAATAGGAACACTAAAACCAGCCAGATTTTGCTATTTTTTTTAAAATCTACTTCGTTGTTTTATTGCCACAAAGCATTTAGTCGTTCCCAAGCTCGCCAGAACAGACCATCGAATTGTTCTTGGATGCGGCTATCTAACGTCAAAATCACCTTGCGGGCGTGCTTAGTGACACACGTCCACCGATTTTTAACAAACGGTCTCGAAAGGTATTGATTGTCCACGATTGTTGCTGGTCGTCCAACGCAATACTCTTCATCAACCGCATCAAGTTTGATGCAATTACTGAGATCCACATGCGCGCTTTGTTGGCGAAAAATGAACTGCTATCAGTTTTGCCAAAGGCAAATCCACCTTTAAGCTCGCGAATAATATCTTCAATCGCCGCAAGCTTGCGGTAAACACGGACGATGTCTTTTTGTGGAAGACTTAGGTTAGTGACGATGAACTGTGTACCGCCATGTTCATCATTTAAAACGATATCCTTATTTTTAAGTATAAATCGACTTAACTTGATACAAATAATAATTCATCTAAATCAAATATCTCAACACATTTTTGGGTGTGCCGTTTAATTAGACCTCTCTCTTCCAATGATGAGAACTTACGGCTTATTGTTTCTGGAGTTGTCCCCAGGTAAGTAGCCAAATCTTTTTTTGACATGGGTAAAGTCACATAAGTATGGTTTTTTTCATCTTCAACATTTTCTGATAGAAAATCAATAATTCGAGCTTCAACAGGTTCAGTACTGACTTGCACAGTTTGTTTTTCTGATAACTGTAGTCGTTTTGTAATATCCGATAATATTCGTCGCATGATTTCTGGATAGCGATCTAAATATTGATCTAAATCCTTTTTATGAATCCTACAAATACTTGTTTCCGATATTGCTTCAGCATAATTCGAATGATAACCCTCAGTCTGTAAAACAGCAACTTCCCCCATAAAATCACCCGGATGTAGGATACGTATGGTTTGCTCACGACCAGATTCACTTAGGCTATAAATACGTACACGTCCATTGTTTATGATATATAATGTGTCATCTTTATCACCAAACCTAAATAATAGCTCATTCTTTACGTATTGTACTTCATGCGCTGATTGAGCAATTAGATGCATTTGTTCATCATTGAGATGATTGAAAATCGGCACTAAACGTATACAATCTACATGACTATGATGATTATGGTCTGCCATACCTTTTTCCTCCTAATTAATCGTTATCTATATAGTCATCGTCTTCTAAGGCATCCTTATTAATAAATGCTTGAAGTTGCCAAATATTTACGTCTAAATAAGCTTTATAACTAATTAGTGAATCTTCCGAAGCATCATTTTCTTCTTCCTGTGCTAAGCGAATTGCACGAATAGTAAATTCACGATTAGATCTAAAATCTTCTACTATCTGTAGGACCATCTCATCAGCAGTGTAATATTTTTCCGAAGAATCTTCAGAAATCGTTGTAAATTCTTGAAATTCAGTAGTTGTTGATGCTGGCTTAAATCCTGAAGCTAGTAAACGTTCTGCAATTTTATCAAACCATGCCTCATTCTCGTTATATAAATTTTCAAAAACATTATGCAATGCATAGAAATTTTTGCCTTTTACATACCAATGATATTGATGCAATTTTACATGTAATGTATGAATATTAGCAAGTATATGATCTGTAACAGCTGCAGAATTAATCTTAGTATGATGAATGTGTTCTTTATATGCTTGTTCGGCAGCTAATTTTTCTTGCCTTTCATTTACCGTTGTCATTTTATGCACCTTCCTTTACTTTTGAACTAATTACTGGGTATCCTAAGTCTTCAATTGCTTTTTCAATTGTATTCAAATTGACCTGATTTTCATCAAAATCCACTTTTACCTTACTCGCATTGAAAAGTACTTTTACAGAATCTTTTTTTACACCAGCAGTCTGTTTTAAACCACGTTCGATTTTTTGTAAACATGATGGACAAGTTAATGTTTCTAATTTTAATGTTGCTTTAGTCATATCTATCACTCCTTTAAATAAATTATATAGGCCATTCTTTTTAAGATAATTGATATAGATCAATTATCTTAATTGATAACCTCTTAATCTCATTGCATTTAAAATAACTACTAAAATACTGGCCTCATGAACCAACATCCCAATTGACATAGACATCCATTCACTAAATATTAAACTAACCAATAGTATTATCACGACGCCAACAGCAATTAGAATATTTTGTCGCATATTCGCATATGTTCCTTTTGCTAGGCCTAAAGCATGAGGAAGGCGGTTAAAGTTAGAATTCATTAAAACAATATCTGAACTTTCAATTGCGACATCTGTTCCATTCCCCATAGCTATACCTACCTCTGCAGTAGCCAGAGAGGGACTGTCATTAACGCCGTCACCGATAAAAACGACTATTTCACCTGAGTCCTGTCGTCTTTTTAGAAATGCTTGCTTGTCCTCTGGTAGCATATCACCATGGGCTTCGGTTAAACCTAGTTCCTTTTTAACTGAATTAACTGTACCTTGGTTATCACCTGATAATACAATGAGATTTTTAATACCAAGTGATTTTAATTTTTGTAAGTCCTGTTTAACACCTGGTCGAACTTTGTCGCGGATACCCATTAACATGATTAACTTATGATCAACTGCCGTTAATACAATTGAATTACCGGTTCTTTCTAATTTATTCAATTTTTTAAGAACATCATCAGATAGCGGTATACTTTCTTGTTTCATTAAGGTTTTATTTCCTACTGAAACAACGTGCCCATCTACGTGAGCAATTACGCCCCCACCTTTTACAACCTGTGTATTTTCTATAGGCCTTACTTTATATTGTGCTAATTTATTTGCAATAGCGACAGCTAATGGATGATCAGACTCACTTTCAACTGAAAGCAATAGAGATAAATCCTCCTCCTGATTATTTCCATAATGAATAATATCGCTCACTTCAGGCTTTCCTTCAGTTAAGGTACCTGTTTTATCGAATAACACTGTATCTGCATTGGCAAAATGACTAATCACTTCAGAACCTTTAAATAGAATACCATTTTTTGCGCCATTTCCTATCCCCGCAACATTTGAAACAGGTACACCAATTACCAAGGCTCCTGGGCAACCAAGTACTAATACAGTAATCGCAAGTTCTGTATCTTTGGTTAATACCCAAACCAACAGCCCAATTGTAAGTACTGCAGGTGTATACCAGCGAGAAAACTGGTCAATGAATCGTTCTGCTTCTGATTTAGAATCCTGTGCTTCTTCTACCAACTCAATAATTTTTCCAAATGTAGAATCTTCCCCTACTCTATCAGCCACTATTTGAATAGTACCATTGTCCATAATAGTACCGGCAAATACTTCATCGTCTTTTTCTTTCTTTAAAGGTAAAGATTCACCTGTGATATTAGCCTCATTTACATATCCTTTTCCAGTAGTTACCCTACCATCTACGGGAATCTTGGCACCAGTCTTTACTAGGAGAATATCCCCTTCTTCTACTTCATCAATATCTACTTCTGCAAATTGTCCCCCTGTCAATTGCTTAAAAGCAGTTTCTGGAGCCATTTCCGTCAACTCTTTAATAGCTGATCGTGTTTGGTTAAGTGTTCGTTGTTCTAAATATGATCCAAATAAAAATAAAAAAGTAACAATTGCTGATTCTTCATAATTTTGAATAAAGAGAGCACCAATGACCGCTATCGTTACTAAAACATCAATACTTACTACTTTTACTTTCATAGCCTGATAAGCCTGTAAAGAAATGGGGGTAGCGCCTAATATCGAAGCTATAATAAAAGCACTATTAAAAATTATTGTATTGGCAAAAATAAAGTGTGAAATTAGTCCTAAGGCAATGAGTAAGCCAGTGATACTCATAATTTTATTTTTATATTTAAGAATATTATGTTGCATATGATTTCTCCCTTAATTTTAGTTCAACTAAAGTGTATTAACTTTTGGGAGATATAAACTTGACGTCCATCAAGTTTATGAAATAGTTCTAAATAAGTAAAAATATTATAATATTGGCTTAGTCATGCACTTATTGAATCATTCTAGTGCGGCCATGACACTGGCTTACCTTGGTTTAGATCAAGCCAGCCGTGAGACTATGTTGAATCAAATTGATTTTGGTTAAGCTCATTAGCTATAACTACGGCTATAGTTGTAGTTATAGCTAAGGTTTGCTTATTTTTAGTAGGCTTCATATGGGGCAGAAAATCGCAAGAAAATTATATCCTTGATCTAGCAAATGATGTTGATCGCCTAGAACAAGCACAAAAATAATACATAACTATTTTCCATTTTAAACCTATCATCATACACTATAAATTATTGAAATTAAGACTTAAAATATCTGTTAATTGCATAAAACAAACTAATTACGTTATAATATATGTACATTAACTAATAGGTTTGGAGATTCCAATCCTTTCGAGCTCATCGCTGGCAGGCGACGAGCTTTTATTTTACAAAAAAACCCCGTCTGGCAGGACGAGGCACATGCATTAACGACGATCGTCGAAATACTTTTGCAACCAGATTAACGTTATGCCAACAAAAATTTGCCATAATGCAGCGTTGAGCAGTTGCAATTCATTAACTAATAGTATCAAGGAGACCCACCTCCCTTCACGGCGCTTAATCTTAACGCCTCGGTAACTAATATAACAGATTTAATTTTTGTTGACTATTTCAATAATTTTCTTCTAAGGTTACTTTTATAGCGTCCGTTTTGTTTGTTAGTATTTTTCGTTCATCAACCGTCCGCTTATCAAAATTGATTTTAATTCAAAAAGGGATTGGGAATTTCCCAAACAAAAGCATATCAATATTGATATGTTTTCACCTCATGTGTGGCCACACATAGTATGCTCGCAACAAGAATTTTTGATAGTTTTTAAGTTGTCGCCTATAGCGACTTCTGACACACTGCTTTCTAGCAATTAATCAACCAGTTTCTTGGTGGAGTGTAAGTGCGCATTGACCTAAAAAATAGGTCATACGGACTACCATAGAATTTTCTATGTGTAAGTGCGCATTAAACTCATTTTATTCGTTTTGCTGACGGATTATTTTGCTTATTAGTATAATTAGACTAGATACCATTTTAAAGACAACAAGGAGCTTAAATTATGGCTGATAAAAATATTTTTGAAGAGTTGTTTTTGGAAGCTGAAAAAAACAACTTACAAGTATTAATGGACAATGCTTTAAACGAAAAGGATCCTGATAAGAAAAAAGTCTTAATGGAAATTTACACCTATGCCATTGGTAAGAAACAAAAAGAATTACTTAAAAACAAAGAATTTGTGATTTGAAAAGAAAGGTAGTTTATGTTTTCAATGCTAGTCGATTTAATCAGTTTAATAACCGATACACTTTCAAACTATCTATGGTATTCTGATGAACAAAAAAATAAATAATAACTACATCCATTATTTAGCCTAGATTTAATCTAGCTATTTTATACTCAATACATAGTCAATTAGATGACTATTCTCTTCTCTCCCATAAATTTTATTCATCAATTATTCTCTCAAAAATTCTCTCAAAAAAAAGCCATTCCCCCAGAATGGCCTTTTTTATTGAAAGTAATTATCCAAAAGAATAAAAAGTACTAACACCAAATAATAAGGTATCAGTACGTATGTTAAAAATTGCAATTTATTTTTTCTCAAGAATTTCTGTAATTTGTTTCAAATATTTTTCTGTATTGGTTTCTTCAACAACTTTTTCTTCAACACGTTTCTTATTTACTTTGTTAAATACTTTAACCATTATAAATATTGAAAAAGCAATAATCAAAAAGTTAATAATTGTCTGTAAGAATGATCCATAGGCTACAGTAGCTGTTCCAACTTTTACAGCCATCTTAGAAATATCAATCCCTCCAATTAATATACCCACAAGTGGCATAATAATATCATTAACCAATGATTTTACAATTAATCCAAAAGCACCACCTATAATGACAGCCACTGCTAGATCGACGACATTTCCCTTAAAGGCAAAGTCTCTAAATTCTTTCCACATAAAAAATCTCCCTTATATTTTAATTAGAACGCCCATACGCCCATACATTATTATCTTAAAAAATCATAAAACTAGCAAGATTAACGCTTACCATTATTACTATACTTAATTTTTCTGCTAAAAAACAATTAACTTATGGTAGATTGCAAGAATTAACCGAACACTGCAAACTGCTGAAAAACCTTTCGTGGTGATTGCCAGTTGAGTGTTTTCATTGGTCTCGCATTGATCCAATGATTAATTTGATCTAATTCTTTGGCGCTAACTGTTTCAATTTTGCGTTCTTTCGGTATAAAACGACGGACGTATCGATTTAATATCTCATTACTCCCACGTTCTTCTGGTGAATATGGGTGCGCAAAATAGACTGGAATGCCTAGTTTTTGCTCGATTTCGTTATATTTTGCAAATTCTCGCCCACGATCAACAGTGATTGACTTGGCATTTTTGATCCCTTGAAAAAAATGAATTAAGACTGGTCTCACTGCCTGACTATTGCGCCCAGTGACCTGTCTCACGATATGTTGCCGGCTTAGTCTTTCAGTAATTGTCACCAGCACATCGCCACGTCTTTTACCCGATTGCATGGTGTCAACTTCAAAATGTCCAAAGGTTTGTCGTGCTTTCACACTTTCAGGTCTCGTTTCAATCGAACAACCATGCACAAATACTTGTCGTCTACCATCAGATTGACGCTTTTGACGGATACCTTTGTCAGGTAAATCAGCCAATGATAGTTTGAGTCGACCAGCATTGAGCCAATTATAAATCGTTTTGAAAGGTAACCCTAAAACATGCGCAGCGGTTTCTGGTGACCACTTCAATATACCAATGTGGTGATTCAAAAAGACAGCGATAGCTGGTGTTAGCGTGTCATGACGACCACGTAGATGACGTTTTTTCAATGCCAACGCATGAGCAATCTCAGCTTTATAGGGTGTAACTTGATGAATTTCAATCGAAACGGTTGAAGGAGAGCGTTTAATAAAGCGCGCAATGGCACGAACAGAATAATTCAATTCGAGTAAAGTTTGAATGACAGTGCGTCCTTGAGATGATAAACTAGTCATGAGTCGCAGTTCCTTTATGGTTGTTTTAGACAATTACCATTAAAGGCGCTGCGGCTTTTTTATTCAAGTGTTCGGTTTAATTTTACAATCTACCATATAAAAATCCTCAAGGACTTATTCCTTGAGGATCTCTATTTTAATTTGTTATAAATGATTTATTAGATTTGATCAAACAAATCATTTAATGCCTCTGTCATTGTTGGATGGGTGTATATTTGATCGCGCAAAGCTTCAGCTGGAAGGTGATTCTGCATCGCTAGGCTAATGATATTAATCGTTTCAAATGATTCTTCAGCATAAATTGTTGTACCCAAAATCTGATGACTCTGTGGATCTATCAATGCTTTATAAATGCTTCTTGGATTACCAATTACTTGTGCTTTAGGCACACTAGCTGCAGATATTTTCAATACTGTATAATCAATGCCTGCCTCACGGAGCTGTTCCTCTGTTCTTCCAATACTACTAATAGCCGGATTTAAAAAAATAGTGTTCGCGAATACTGGTCGATTTAAACGACTTCGTGTCTTATTACCATACAAATTATTAGCAATAATGCGCCAATCATCTAATGAAATATACGTGAATTGTGGTCCACCAGTAACATCGCCTAAAGCATAGACATCTTTAGCATTTGTTTCTAGTACATCATTGACTAAAATTTCACCGTGACTACCTGTTTTAATGCTGGTTCGTTCTAGGTGCAAATCGGTCACATTAGCTCGACGACCTGTAGCAACTAGTAGTCCATCTGCCTGTATTTCTTTCATTCCTTCTGGTGTGCTTATTGTTAATGTAACACCATTTAGCGTGTCATTTACATTAGTTATATGGCTTTCTAACAAAAAGGATATCCCATCCTCTTCTAAATCATGTTTAGCTTGTTGAGCAACCTCAGGTTCAAATTTCCCCAAAATCTTAGGTGCCTTATCAACGATCGTTACATGGCTACCAAATTGTGTATACATTGATGCAAATTCTAATCCAATGGGACCACTACCTAGAATAACTAACTCTTTTAATTGTTTATCTTTTGCAAGTAGATCTGTTGATGAATAAACCTTTTTACTATTAAGCAATCCATCAATATTAGGCCAAACTGGTGTGGCCCCTGTATTAATAAAAATTCGATCTGCTTGCAATGTTTCCTGCCCTGAATTATCAGATACTTGCAGTGTATGATCATCTAAAAATTCAGCAGTAGCTGTCAAAACTGTTACGCCGCTTAAATCAGCCACCTTATGATAATTTTTATTACGTAGCTTTGCAGTTAGATCATTTTTCTTTTTTAAGGCAGCTTCATATCTTATGCCACGGTGTGCATTGATAATCATATTTTTAGTTGGTAAACAAGCAATATTTATACACGTACCACCATACATGTTGGGGTCTTTTTCAATAACTAATACTTCTTCACCATGCTTTGCAAGTGTGCCTGCAAGTGTTTTACCCGCTTTTCCAAATCCGATAATAATATTACTAAAATGTTTCATTATGCACCTTTCTATTCAATAATTTAACTATGTGATCAAATCTCAAATCAGGATCTAAAATAATTAAGTAATTAAATTTATTTAGAAATAACTTTGCAAATAATTCCCAATTTGTATGTTATTTTTTTGTACAAGATTATTGCAACAATATTCTGATATTTTCATGATCTGATTCCCCCTCAATCAATTATAGATAATTCAATTATTTTAGCGCAAATTTCTTTTGGATAACAAATAGTCGTAAAGAGGCATTCATTGGTGATAATCTATCCTTGTGGAATGTTAGCCAACCAGCAACTATCAAAGTAATTGTAAACAAGAATGATCATATACTCAAAAAAACCATCCATTTTTTGAATATATGATTCATCTTTTTTACTGTATTTTATGTGGTTAAGCTGACGCCAGCTTGCCCAACGCGGGTAGCGTTCTGCATGACATGCTCCCGCTGAAAGCGATCCTGCAATGATAAATTGCCCCGTCACGGCGTGACCCGCCGGAGGTTTTACAAGCCGGATAAGTGGCGCTGTAAAATAGCAGTTTCCCCAGTACGAAGGGGACAAGCTACTGTCATCGCTTGTCGATGACGCGCCTCGCAGAGCCTGTCCAAAATACTATTTTGGTATAACAGGCTATACCAGATTTTCAACGGTGTTATACTGGTCTTGGAAAACCTTTTTCGAGGAGGCATTTTTGATGGCGCATTTAAAGAAAAATACGCGTGGCGCAGTACCCGGTTTAGCGGTCCATTTTGAACGTAAAACCGACCATCACACTAACAAAGAAATTGATGTGTCGAAAACCTATCTGAATCAAGAGCTCATGGCGGATGGTTCTGATATGCTGTCACGCTTCAATGCGCGTTTAAATGACGTTTATTGCATGAAAAGAGACGATGTAAAGGCGTTAGCGACTTGGATTGTCACTTTACCTGAAGAACTCGCAGAAGCGCCCTACGAGCAACAGAGCGCCTTTTTTGAAGTAACCAGCAATTTTCTCAATGACCGTTATGGTCAAGAAAATGCCGTGGCAGCTGTCGTGCTCAGAAGTCAATAAATTGGACTATTTTTGTTCAGTTAATTAGGCGACATTTGAGATACGATTGGGATTATAAAAATTGATATACCAACCAATGGCTGCTTGGACTTCTGAGCAACCCAGACTGATGTCGACTATTTAGTGAAACCAAAACAATTTTAATCCAAATAACATAGTATTAGTATTTTCAGAAATAGCTTTTGAATCAAAGCCCTTTCAATCCCTTTAAAAGCCGCTTTAAGATATAATAACTTTGCATAGTCTATTGATACACAAAATCTTAAAAAGCGCCTCAAATCGTTAACCAGCAACCATTAATTACTAAAGTACGTAAAAAAAACAGCCTTTCTGTTCAAAAAAAGAACGAAAGGCTGTTTTTAATCCAAATCACACGTGACTAAAAAGAATTTTTCTGTTGTAAGCGCCAAATACACCACTTTAAAAATTCGCTTTCATTCAAAATTTCAACGCTGTGCGTCTCAGCATACTTAATTTTTTTGGTGGTTAATATTTCGAACATGGACTGCTCTATTTGACCAGCAATCACATACTTTATTTTTTGATTCATGTTAGTTTGAGGAAACGCCCCTAACATCGCTGCCAATTGTTGGGCTTGTAGTCGTGTCAAACTGTTAAGTTTACCAGTAAAGATAATCGGTTGTTGCGATAAATCTTTCATGCCAACACTTCCTCACTAAAAATGACTATAAACACTGATTCCTGATTATAAAAAAATGCAATTTAAAGTCTGAATAGATTATGCCAAGTCACGTGGAGAACAGACTGGTCAGTTTTAAAAGGTAGCCTAATCGTCCTGGTTTATTGTATCGAATATAGGTCAAGACGCTTCTTATGTCATCACAATATATAAATATTTACTAACTGGGAGACTAAAAAAGTATCTATATCTTAGCAAAAAAACGAGGTTAATAACAGATCCCGAACATTGCAACAATATACAACTAAAAATTCACAATATTAGTGTTGATAAAACAGTAATAAAGAAATTCATAGTCATAAAAAGTGGCTACTTATATTCATTACAATAGTTGACATATGCCGATTTAAATGATTGTTTTATTATATTGTCTCATTTTTGAAAACATATTATAGGACATGCTAGGTAATTTTGCACATTGATACAAAACTCCTGTAACCCTTAACCCCCATACGAACTTGGGGGTTTTACTAGTTGTCTTTCGGTTAATTTACCCCCCCTATTAGTAATTTGGGGGCTACGCGATTTTTCTCATCTTTAGCACCTTATCCTTATAATAAAGCACTTTGACCCATCACCGGTCCACGACCTATCGGTCTTAGTCCCTGGTCACAGCAGAGCTGTTCCCTGATGGGTCACGCGAAAAAAATAATTACCTTAAGTATACCATATTTTATTACCATGAATATATGATTAAAGATCACAATAGCTAAAAAGATCGAAATATATACAATCCGTCGTAATTAAAACAATTAGGAGCAGGACTTCTTCCTGCTATGATATATCTTAGGCGTTGTGATTAGACGCCCAGAAGGGAGGTGTTCCTTCGTGAAAGCTTCTATAATTGTACTGCAACAGCTACAAGCCACACTTTGGCAGATTTTGGCTGGCTTAGTGTTAATCTCGTTGCAGAATTATATTGAGGATCACAATCATTAATTTACAACCCCCCTCGTCTGGCAGTATGGGGGTTATTTTTTTAAATCAAAAAGCTTATCACTGGCAGGTGACAAGCTCTGGATTATCTGCCACTAGAAACGGAAACCGCGCAACTGCCAACACAACAGTTAAGCTCGCCCGTGGTTATTATTATTATTGTGGCTTTTTTTAATGTCTTTAAATCAAAACCAATAGAGAAAACTAAAAGAAGTTATTGACACAAGCAAGTCACAAATGCTTGATTGAGAGTGAGGGAAGTTTAGAGCCGAAGAAAGTTTTTCCCTTGTTTTGGGAAGAAAAAAACTTTAATCAAACAAACACTTGACCGATCGTTCAGTCGTCCGTCACCTTATCCATACAAGCTTTGGTTTTACCCACTTGCTTTAATCAATTACTTAGTCATTGAACCAATAAAAAAACGCCCTTATTGGCGCTGTATCACTATATTTATTCTCTTTGTCACGATACAGTTTAAAGACAAGCTCTGTGTCCTTGAACACCGTTTTACCTGCCGAGCCGTTAATGGTCGCTCTCACCCTACTACACGCCCAGTATGGATTGTTTGTGTAGCACCCAAATATTTTTGTACAGTAGTGTCTGGGAAAATGGCACTTGTCTATTTTTTCGTATACCTGATACAGCAATTTGGATCTACCGAGTTGCAAGAAACACAACTACCCCCTACCTGTCATATCAACCATACCCCTTAAAGTGTTTGGCTTCACTCTTTTTGAAATCACCCACATTTACAACACAAAGGTTATGTTGTATAATAGAGCTACATTGATCAAACAAATAAGATGTATGTAGCTATCAAGGACGGCAATCCTTGGTGGCTTTTCTTTTATTCTTTTTTATTAACACTATCAATATAATACACCCTAATCACCCTGTCAACAATATATTTGTTTAATAGTGATATTTAACTATTTAACTATTTATAAACACTATAAAACCAGTATGTACAGCCGGTTAAATAGTTAAAAAGTTATATTTATCTATTGATATATTTATATATAGTGATATAGTTATATTTATAAATAGTTATATAGTTATATATTATTTTTTTATAAAGGACTAATCATGGAATTAAAAACAAATAGAAAACAAGCAATCACGCTAACAGTTGGAAACTTCAAAGGTGGTGTAGGAAAAACTACTAATAGTATTCTAATAGCATATACATTAGCGCAAAAAGGAATTAAGACCTTAGTTATTGATCTTGATCCCCAAGCAAACGCCACAAAAACACTAACTTTAACAAAGTTAAACCAAGATGAAGACGGAATACTCACGTTTGAAAAAACACTTATGCGTGGTATTGCTGACAATAAAATTGATGATCTACCAATAAAAATTATTGATAATTTATTTTTAATGCCTTCAAATATTGATTTCGAAGAATTTGCCAAGTTTTTATACCAAAACACAGACAATCAAACAGACGAAGATTTTTATTTTTCAAAACTATTAGATCCAATAAAAGAAAGCTTTGATATTATTATTATTGATGTTCCACCAATGTCTAAAGAAATTACACGTAATGCTGTTACTAGTTCTGACTATGTTTTAATTTCACTACAAACACAAGAACATTCACTAACTGGTGCTGAAAATTATATCGAAGAGTTAAATAAACTAAATGAAAAATATGATCTAAATCTAACAGTTGTAGGTTTACTGCCAGTTCTTTTAAAAAATACTGGAACAGTTGATGAATATATTATTGAAAATGCCAAAGAAATTTTCGGTGAAAGCAATATTTTCTCAACAATTGTGCCACAAATGGAACGTATTAAACGCTTTGATATAAATGGAATTACAAATCATGATAGACATGACTTAAAAGTTCTACAAAAGTATAACGAAGTCACAGATGAGCTAATTACTAGACTAAATTTTTATGAAAAAGAGGTAAACTAAAATGAGTAATAGCGTACTAAAAGGAATGAGCCCAAGAGTACAAGGTAACATCCCAGCTAAAGAACAATTTTCTTTAAATGATAGTAGAGAAAAGAAAGTAGCACCAAAACCACAATCTACAATTAAAACAGATACTATTGAAACTAAAAACAAAAAATCTAATAAAGAAAAATTTGTCAATCAAAAGTCGCAGATTAAAATTTCTGAAAGTATTAAAACGGAATTAGCTGCACTCAAAGCTATTAACAAAACAAAGTTTGACTACGAAGTAATAGAATTATTGATTGACAGTTATGTTCAAAATTCACTAACATCAACACAAAAAAGAAAATTTAAAGCATTAACCAGTGACGATTTTTAAATTGGTATAGATTGTGAAAAAAGCTTAAACCTGACTTTGTGAACTGTCGGAAAAGGTCAGGGGGATCACAATACACAAGTGCTGATTTTAATATTAAATATCAAAAGTCTGGATCGAAACATTCATACTCGCAGCAATGGCAAACATACGACAAGGGACATATGGAAGAGTTATATTGAAAACATACCAAACATCAACTGAATTCCAAGCAGCTATCGGGTGGTATACTAATTTTTATAATCGCAACCTTACCTCAAAATTTCAAATGTTGCCTAAGCAACTGAACAAAAGTAGTTCAATTTATTGATTTCTGATCATAAAATATCGCCGACAATTCAATATTATCAAAACTAACATTCCTAAAATTTGTATCTTCTTTACTTTTTTCATCATTTCTCCTCATACACTGAAAAAAAAGCGCTTATGCGCTTTTGTCAAATAAATGTATGCTTTGTTAAATTACTCTTCAGAGCCTTCAAGCTCCCCTTCTTGAATGATAGCTTCTTCCTTGGTCGATTCTGTAACACCGTGTTCATGCTTAACTGGTGAATAGATAGAGTAGCACTTCATAACCTGATCACCAACATTGATAACATTGTGCCAAGTATTATCAGGAATAATAATGGCCTCACCAGGAGTAATATCCTTATCAATAGTCAATTTCTCTCTATCTTTTCCCATCTGAACATGTCCGACACCTTCAACTAAATAAATAAACTGGTCATTACCATGATGAATTTCCATTCCAATATCACCACCATTAGGTGGAATTGCCATTAAAGTAACTTGAAAATGATCTCCTGTCCACAAGGTTGTGCGATAATTAACATTTTTTATAGCCGCCTGATTAAGGTCAACAGCAAATGGATGTGGTCCGTAATCTTTCAACTTCATCTCATTGTTAGTCATTATTTAATTCCTCCTTTGCTCATTATAGCACAAATACATGATCTTATACTTAATTAGTGGGCGTCAAATAATGAGACCAAACCACTTATTTGATCAGTATAAGATCAATGAAAATAATCAACTGTGTATCACCACGGCATGTTTTGCAGTAATTTGTAATGTTCATTTAATTCTTGTAATTAACCGTAAAATAAAATGTTATAATTTACACATGGATATACAAATTAGTAAAAAAATAAATATTCTACGTGCCATTGTGATGGGAGCGAACGACGGTATTATTTCAATTGCTGGCGTTGTTTTTGGTGTTTATGGGGCCTCAATGAATACTTGGACAATTTTTCTGGCTGGCCTGACAGCAACAATCGCCGGTACTTTTTCAATGGCCACAGGTGAGTATGTATCCGTAAATTCACAATTAGATTCAGAGCGTTCAGCTAAAGACGAACAAAGAAGTGCGCTAGTTAATAATTTTTCACAAGAAGCTCAATTTCTGATACAACACTATCAAACAGATGGCATCAGTGAGGAAAATGCACGGTTACTTGCGCAACAAAGCATGCAAAAAGATGCATTAGGAGAAACCTTACACGCACGCTATGGCATAAATGAGGATGATTTTATCTCGCCAGCTGAAGCTGCTATTGCTTCAATGATGGCTTTCCCCCTTGGTGCCATCTTGCCAATGGTCGGTATGATCTTTGTCCCGATGACATACCGTGTCGTCATAACTCTTATTTTTGTAATTTTCGCCTTGGTTTTAACCGGCTATTTCTCAGCCGTGTATGGAAATACACCAAAAAAAACAATGATTTTACGAAACGTACTGATGGGGCTATTAACAATGTCCGTGACATACTTAATTGGCTTATTAATGGCTGCGTAATATGGAATACAAAAAATTGACTTTATCAGAAAAATTAAATATTATTCGTGCTGGAGTGTTAGGTGCCAATGACGGAATTATTGGTGGCGCTGGTGTCATCCTCGGTATTACTGGTGCGACTACCAATAATACAGTCGTCTTTGTAGCTGGTATTGCTGAAATGCTCGCTGTTGCTTTTTCTATGGCGTCAGGGGAGTTTGTTTCGGTTTCGTCACAAAAAGATACAGAAAAAGCAGTGGTTGCAAAAGCTGAGACCCTTTTGGCCACCCAACCTACAATTGTGCATGATGAAATTGCTATATATTATGAACAACGGGGTGCTGATCCTAAATTAGCCACACGTGTGGCGGATGACCTGATGACAAATGATGCTTTGAAACACTATGTACAAATTAAGTACGGTATTGTAGTTGGAAAGTATTTAAGCCCTGGACATGCCTTAGTATCATCATTTATTGCCTCAATATCTGGTGGTATCTGGCCATTACTATCCGTGATATTACTACCCGACAATCTGAAAGTTATAGGAACAATTTTGGCAACGCTTTGGGCACTTTTTTTAACTGGTTGGCTAAGCGCTTGGGCGGGACGAGCACCAATAATTCCAGCTATTTTGCGCAACATATTCACAGGAGTGCTCACAATGGCCTTCACTTATTGGCTTGGAACCCTATTTAAGTAGCAAAATGAAATTTTATAACGCATAACCTGACAGAAACCAATCAGCCATCTGCTAATATAGCAACTTTTATAATTGTAATATCAAATCTTTTTGAACAGTGGTTTCATGATTATCGGAGCTACTATTGTTGAAACGATGACAGCAACAATAAACTCCGCTGAAGTATAATCATCAATAATATGTGATGATATACCTATTTGAATAATCACAAGGACCATCTCACCTCTAGAAATCATGCCTGCCCCAATTGCACTTGAAACTCTGGTATCTAGACCAGAAATTTTTGCTCCCCATAACGAGCCAACAAATTTTGTGACAATAGCTAAAATACTAAAAATTATAATAGCTGTTATCTTATCTCCCAGTCCCTGGATTACGATTTCAAGACCGATGGACCCGAAAAATACAGGGTAAAAGAAAGAATTACCCATTTTCGTACTGATAACACCAATTTTATCAGAAAAATTATACTTCCTGAGTAGTATACCTAACGCAAAAGCGAGTAATGGTAAAATACTGTTTATCCCCAGTGCACCTCCACCTACTAAAACAGAAAATAAAGTCACCGCAAACAAAGCAATTATGTCATCTATTACAGCCGCCGAAAGTATGATTGCTCCTATTGCAGTGGCTAATTTTTTTTGTTCCGATAGTACAGCTAACGTTATAGATATTGAAGTTGCAGAGAACACAACACCGGCAAATATGGAAGTCTGTATATTATATCCAAGCAATAAAAATGCAATCGGAAAAGTAATTAAGGGTAGTAGTACCCCCATAACTGCAATGAGTGACGATGCTTTAATGTATCTTTTCATTTCCTTTAAATCCGACTCTAGTCCCGAATTTAACATCAGTAAAAAAATACCTATCTCAGCTATCAAGTGGATTAAATTACTTGACTGTACTATATTAAATATGCTGGATCCTAAAATGATACCTGAAAATAGTTGCCCAACAACTTCAGAAAAACCAAACCAGGTGCCTACCTTTCCCAGAAAAATAGTAACTATGACTAAGAACATGATTAATAGATATTCCATTATTTCTCCTAATATTTAAAAAGCTCCAAAAAATGCTAGTTCCCCGACTAACAATTCTTGAAGCTTGCGCCCAACCGTTTAAATTAAATTAAGTTAAATATACCATAGTTTTATTATTCAAATCAAATTTCGCTATATATTATTGTCCTGATCCTACGATATAATTTTTAAAAAGACATTTTCTGTCTCTAATTAAAAAAATATGATTTTTTATTAGCAAAAAAGGAATATATAGAAATTGTTTAAACAAAGAACTTACACCAAAAAAAGCTGATGGTTAGTACAAAACTAATTTTTATATCATCATACTCCACCTCTTCTTAGGCAAATTTTTATTTTGATACAATTATGTTGAATATAATTTCACTATTACGATGTGCTCACTCAATCAAAACACTCTAAATTACGATAAAGCGATGTTATCTCAATTGAATTTGAAACTAAAGCTGGTTCCAATTATTTGTAAAAAAGAATCTCCTGGTAATTATTTCTGTAATTGTAATTTAATTGATAACGAATTTATCTTTTCGACGCAAAAACTCTAAAATCGTGTTTTTGAAATTTATTTAGTTGTTAAGTGATAGTTGATTTCTAGTAATTTTTGCATCTTTTTGGTTCATTCTAATATAAATAATATCACCAGCACGTAATACTAAGTCTCCTTTGGGAATCAGTACATTTTCAGATCTTCTGACCAGTGTAATCAAACTATTTGATTCCAGTTGTAAGTCTCTTATTTGTTGATCTTCTAGCATACCACCAGCAAGAACAGTGACTTCCATAGTTATCATGGAGGACATCGCTAGATGCGCTGGTTTTCTTTTCAACAAACGTTCTAATAAAGATTCATATATTGGTGCACCATTTAATAGATCAACTACTAAGTAGGCTACTAAACTTACAAGTGCTAAAGGTAAAATGTGGGTCACACTCCCAACCATCTCAAAGATAAGAATAATTGCAGTAAATGGTGCTTTACCAATACATGCGAAATAACCTGCCATACCGATCACAATAAAGTTTAAAGCATAATTTGCACTCATGAGATGTAAATAGACAAATATATGAGCCATCAATGCGCCACTTAGTGCACCTAGAGTCAAAATAGGTAAAAATATTCCCCCTGGCAGACCGGAACCGTAACTAATCATTGAGAAAACAAATCGAACTAACAAAATTACGATGATCATTTTCATTGTCATAGGTGCTTCTTTCAGTGATAAAATTAAATTATTTCCCCCACCTAAAAGATTTGGCCATAAAATTCCAATCGGTATCACCAAGATAAACGGCACGATACCGTATAAATATTTAGGAACCCTAATTTTACTGTAACAATTTAAGCTGAATAGTAAAAATTTTTGATATAAAAAGCCAAATAAGCCTAATATAATACCAAATACCAACAATAAACCATATAACTGTACCGGGAAAACGCTTAAGTGTCCAATAGATAAAACTGGTGTTTGGCCAAACAAAACCGTAGAGACAAAATCCGAAACGCTTGCGCCTGTCAATGCACCAACCCAGACAAAGGGAGAAATACTGTGATAGACTTCCTCCAATACAAACATAACGCCGGCTAAAGGTGCATTAAATGCAGCTGATAAACCTGCAGCGGCACCACTGGCTATAAGCCCTTTCGATTGATTATGACTAAGACGTTTATATGATGCCACACCCTGACCAATTGATGCACCCAGTTGAATTGAAGGACCTTCCCGCCCCAGCATTAAACCACTACCAATAGCCAAAATTCCTGATATAAATTTCCGCCACAATGTCGACCACCAGTTTATTTTTAGTTCACCCAATAATAGACCTTCAACCTGTGGAATGCCGGAACCGGATATATTAGGTTCTTTGTTTAACATCCATGAAACAATTAAAAAACAAATTAAATTAGCAGTTATCACTAAAAATATTAACGCTATATTGCCATGTGAAATATCGAGATACAGCGTTTGCACAAATTGAAGCAATTTTTCAATTGTCCAGCGGAAGACACTAACAACTATTCCTGTTAAAAAACCTATAAGTGTGCCATATAATACTACTGACAGCTTTGATGTATTGAGTCTAATTCTTTTTTTAAACATAAAATCAGTTTACAACAAAAAGGGGGTTGATTCCAAATACAGAAAAATTTAACGATTTTCTTTATATATTCTCATTCTTTGATTAAAACAGAATCAAGCGAATTCGTTTTGTGTATGTATTAACAAAACATCAAAGACATTTAAAACTGCGTGTTTCACATTCAAAGTATTTCGTTAAACGTGTATGTGTATAGCTACAATAAATAAAAAAATTCCTAAGACTAATGTCAATGCAAAATATACCATACTCCGTTTAAAACTATTAAACTGCTCTCCCTGTGTCATCATGGTGCTGAATGTCGTCAGGCCGCCAATAAAACCCGTTCCAATAATAATATGCCAGACGTTGCTGTTCATATTAACTGATAATACACCCATCAAAAAAGCACCAATAATATTAACATAAAAAACACCTGTGAAAAAATTTGTAATCCTTGGCATAAAACTTATAACTAGATATCGAATAACAGCACCTAGCCCAGCAGCTAAACAGAAATACAAATAAAAGTTAAAAAAATTCACTGATTTAATCTCCGATTTTTTCCTACATTTTTCCCAAAAACAACTGCAATGTAAGCCAGTATAAAACTAATTAATGTATAAATAATACTAATTAAAAAATTTTCTCTACCTAATTGATTAATTTGAAGTATAAATGTGCTGAATGTTGTAAAGCCACCCATGATACCCGTCCCTATAAAATTTTTTAAAATTAAAGAATAGTCATAGCTGTCAGGAATGACTGCTCCGATATAAGCAAGGAAGAATGATCCTAAAACATTGATGACTACTATAACCCAAGGACTACTCCCAATATGTGGAATTTCGGTAATTAGTAGCCTGAACAAGCTACCTAATGACCCACCAAAAAATACTACAAGACAACTAGTCAGCAGGGTACTATCTTTTAAATATTTCATGTTTTCTCCTAAACAATACTTGTTAACACTTTAAAAAGTATAAAAATCAAATATTTATATTTTATAGTGTCTCTTCAAAAGTAAAAATTACAGATGTGGAAAATAATTTACTGATATCATCATGTATCTAAAATGCACGTTATACCAACCTAAATTGGGATACTACATGAAAATAGAAAAGAGATAATTATGATCAGTTCAGTACAATTTGAAAACACAAAATGTTATTCAAACCTATCAAACAAAGACTGCATTGCAAGTAAGGAATTCGTTTTTTTAAAAAAATGATTCTTGCGGAAAATGGCTACAAAATAGATAACATTGAAAATAACTTAGCACCAAAAATTGCAAATATAACGCTTTCTGATGACAATACCGCCCTTAAGCAACGTATATACGTTGAGTCAACAATATCAAATAAGATTCCGAATTTCGTATACTTAATATATCAAGAACGCCATACACCCGATGAAGTATCGCTTAGTACGACCATTTCATTACTAACCCCATTTAGTATTAATGGATTATTAAACAACACACCTGAAAATTAGTTTAAAAATGCTAAATAAAAACAAGCAAAATGATCTATGAAATAGAAATAATTGGCAAAAACAGTGAAAGTGGTATAATATAAATATAAACAAAAAGACCCATGTTAGGTACATGACCTTTTAAGTCACAAGCGTGCTTCAGCGTTGGTAGTTGTTATTTTGTTAATAAACTAAAATAGTCATTTCACGAAAACCCCTAGAACCGGCCAAAGTTAAGGGGTTTTTGTTTACCTATTTTTTAGACTTGTTAATTTCTTTTAGTAGTTCGACTACTTTCGTAGCTAAAACAACCAGAAATGTGATCAACACAATTACCGCGGTCTAACAGACCATTTGGTGTTATCCTTTCAGGTAGCCTTGAGTTTCAACAATAAGCGTCACCCCCAACTATCAGATTCCACCAGTCCTTAACTTGCTTGTAAATAAAATTATATCATAACCTAATCTTCACAAAAAAATATGACAGCTTTACAGTTATTAGTGCAATAAACTTTTGAGTAGTTTGCACTTTTTCAAAGTCATGCTATACTTGGCTTTATATACTGCAATTTAGTTATGCAATTTTAAAGAGGTATAAAATGACAGTTTATGGTTATGCACGGGTTTCAACAGCTGGACAATCTTTATATGAACAAAAAGAGACTTTGAAAAATGCCGGGGCTGAAATGATTTTCAGTGAAAAATATTCAGGTACAACTACATCACGACCACAGTTTAAAAAACTTGTCAATCTAATTGAACCTAATGACACATTGATCGTCACCAAGTTAGATCGCTTTGCTCGAAATACACGTGAAGCATTAAATTTAATTGATGATCTCCTGAAACAAAAAATTGTGATTAAAGTTCTAAACTTAGGAACAATTGACAATACCCCAATGGGTCGCATGATTGTAAGAACATTACTTTCGGTTGCGGAAATGGAACGCGACATGATTATCGAACGTACGCAGGCTGGTAAGATATTTGCAAGGCAACACAATCCCAACTATAAAGAAGGTAGACCCAAAAGAAAAAAAGATAGCCGAAACACAGCTATCTTTGAGTATTCTCAAACGCACACAATAAAATCTACAGCAGAAGCTTTCAATATTTCTGTTAGAACAGTACAATATATTAAAAAATTGTTTATTCAAGATTAATTATATTAAATTAATGGCAGATGACAAAAATATACGTCTTCCAATTGATATGCATATATGATATCAGTTCAGTAACATGGACAAACGCTTATACCAGACTCACACTTTATTATAATCAACCAATTTTACCTAGATTTACAATGCTCGTATACTGAAAATCAGGACTTCTTTATTTCTAGGGCATAATCCGATGCTAATATACTAAAAAATGGACTATCTTTATTCAGTCCGTTATTCACAAGATGTCAAAGGTTTCTTGGTTAAACTTCACCAAGAAGGCCGTTCACTTAAATCACTAGCAGAAGGATTCGGACCGTCGAACGATCCTATGGATATTTGGGTTAAACAAGCTACTCCAATCTTGATCAAGGGTCAGTCAAAGACTTTAAAATACGTCAAGCAACTAGAGAAGCGCCTCACTATTTTGGAGGAAGAAAACGAAATTTTATCACGCATAGCCTGACAAGCATTGAGCGGCCATCTTACTAGCCAAAAAATAGTCCGTAATGTGGGATTGCCGCTAGTTAACCAATTTTTAGCACAAGGCTACGCGCTTGTGCGTATTTTAAGTCCACTTAAAATCAGACCTAGTACCTATTACAACTGGCGCCATTGGCAGTTCAGTCGACAAGAAAAGTTTAGAGAATGCCTAAAACCTTATATTTTAGACGTTTGGAAAACCTTTAAATTTTATGGTTATCGTCGTATTGCTGCTTATAGTCAACTAACCAATGACTGCCCGAAAATATCTGAGTATATGACACTCAAATTGATGCGTGAATTAAGGATTAGATCAAGCATGCAAAACGTTATCGCAAACACAAAACCGTTGTGACGGTTTCTCAAATAACTAATCTGATTAGGCACTAGCATGATTTGAGCGGTGTTTGGCAAACAGATATCACTTATATTCAGTTGACTAATCACAGATGGGCCTATTTAGCAACCGTTTTGGATCCTGAGAAGAGAAAAGTATTAGGCTATAAAATTGGCAATACAAGGACAGCCGAACTAGCTACAAGTGCCTTACAGATGGCGTTAGATAATCATCAAAAGCCACTAATAGTTCATTCGGATATGGGGTTACAATACACGAGTGCTGAATTTAATACCAAGGGTCAAAATTATGGCTTGAAACATTCATATTCACTCAAAGGACATCCATACGATAATGACTTTATGGAAGCGTTTCATTCAATATTGAAGCGTGAAGAAGTTTATTTGAAGGCATACCAAACATTAACTGAGGTCCAAGCAGCCATTGGTTGGACTATCAATTTTTATAATCGAAATCGTATCTCAAATGTCGCCTAATTAACTGAATAAAAATGGTCCAATTTATTGACTTCTAAGCAATAGACTGGGCTACTAGAAATATCTATTTGAGAGGAGCTAACACAGAATTTTAGAATAATCATAATTACCTAAATGAGATTGTTTAACATAAAGTAATTAAAAAAATAAACTCATAATGAAAAACTAACATATTCATTATAAGTTTATTTAGCATAAATCCTATTTTATAAGATACCTCACCGGTCTATCCCACGTATCCTTTGAAAATTTATGGATTGATTGAGGAGGCAACACTAGCGAAACCGTTATACCATTATACTCTGCCAACGTTGCGTCAAAGAAACCTGCACCGTAACCTATCCGATAATTATCTTCGCTAAAGGCTACACCGGGAACCACCATTAGATCTATTCCCTTCAAATTTTGTGCTTGATTTTCATCTTGTGTTGGTTCTAGAATTCCGAATTTTGATTTACTCATTAAACTTTCTATATAGTCAAACCATAATAATTTTCCACTACTCACCCTAGGTACTACTACTTTCTTATGGCTTCTCAACGCCTCCTGAATAATGACATCAGTACTCAATTCGTGTTCCATACTTATAGTTACAGCCACTGAATTAGAGTTATTCCAATATGCCTTAGAAAACAGAATTGCCTGTAATCGCTCTTCTTCAGTAATCTTGCTATGGTAATCATATAATTTTAGTTTATCCAAGGTCATTTTTCTTATTTCTTTTTTACTAAGCACTGCTACAAACCTCCTCCAAATTATCTTCAAACTAGTCCGATAAAATCTTACTAATTATCTCTTTTAATTCTGGCACAACCTCTTGTTCAAACCACGGATTTTTTTTAATCCATATATTATTTCTTGGTGAAGGATGAACTATCGGAAAATAAAGAGGCAAGTAATTTTTGTAGTTCTTTATTACATCGGTTATCTTGCTTTGATAACCAAGATTCAGATAATATTTCTGAGCATATGATCCCACCAATATAATTAACTGAACATCGGGCATAAGCTCCAATAATTTTGGGTGCCATTTGTTAGCTACTCCTCGTCTGGGCGGTAAGTCACCCCATTTTCCTTTTCCTGGATAGTAAAAGTCCATGGGAATTACGCCAATTTTTCCTGAATTATAAAAGGTATCTTTACCAACCCCGATCCACTCTCTTAATCGATCTCCCGATGCATCATCCCACATTATACCCGAGTTTTGAACTCGTAATCCCGGTGCTTGACCAATAATGACTAATTTTGCTTTTTTCGATACGTGAAATATTGGCCTTAATCCTTTTTTAGTAAACTCCATATTCATTTGATCTGCTGCTATATCATCAATAATACTCATATTCCCCCTCCTAACCAATGTATAATAATTATTATAAGCTACTTTATCAAACTTATATTGATTTATTAGTTCACAACTAAACTATAAAAGTCTACCAAGAGTCGTGCAACTTCTTTCTGCATCGCATTAAATTCGGCACGAGTCACTGGCTTACCGGTAACGTCCGTCCCAATGATTTGGGCTTTCTTCACCCAACCCGTGACGGTTTGTACAGCCAAATGGTATTCATTGGCTAGAGAATTAGCAGAACGTCCCTCGTTATACAAGGTGACAATTGATGACTTAAATTCTGTTGAGTATCGCTTAGCTTTCATAATATAAAAAAACTCCTATACTTGATTATCTCGGATTATGCCCTAGAAATAAAGCGGTCCGGATTTTCAGTATACGAGCACCTATGTTGATGAAAGCATTGCATTTAAGTTTATGGTGTATCATGGTGTTATACAAATTAAAATTATAGGTGGTTTAGAATGAAAAAAATTTATTTTTTATGTACAGGAAATTCTTGTCGCAGTCAAATGGCTGAAGGATATG